>SKVN01000197.1 GCA_007129405.1 Kiritimatiellia bacterium | reverse complement strand
GTCCGTTTAAAAGGCCATAGCTCATACAGCGAGCCCACCATCAGCCCGATCATAAAACCCATGGTGAGATTAAAGATACGTGCCAGTAGCCACCCCATCACGCGAGTAAACACGAGCAAACCCACTACGCCACCAATCAAAAATACCGCCAACACAAGCATTTCACGCTGATTCACAGCACGCAGCACATCCGCATATACACCTAATAAGAGCAGAATAAAAGAGCCACTCACGCCCGGCAACACCATCGCCGATAATGCCAGCACGCCCCCCCCGAAAACCATCATCAAATGCCTGATATCCGGCCGCGTCACCGCAACCGGAGCTTCCACCGTAGCGTCAAAACTCTCCTCTGCCACTACTTGCTTGCGCGCCGCACGCGCAATCCGATCCTCCTCCGAAACGGCCATACTCAACCCGACAGCAAGCGCGCATGCCAGCGCAAATGCACAGATCTCGCGCCAGGAACGGCGCGTCAGATAGCGCCAAGGAAAGACGATCGATGCTAGCACCAGCCCAAGAAAGAAAGCACTCGATGGTTCCCGATACTGTTCCAGCAACCATCCCATCACCCGTGCAAACAGCACAATGCCCACGATGGCACCACCGCCCAGCCACCCGAGGAAGAAGAGATCCTGTTCGCGCGCATAGGTCCACAGATCCTGCCCGCCCGCCTTGCCTTTGAAAGGAAGCACCAACACCTTTTGTAGCAATGCAGCGTTCACACTACAGATAGCATTAATCGTGCGCTGGTAAATCCCCAGCATTAGAGCCAGTGTCCCGCCACTTACCCCCGGAATCACATTTGCGACCCCAATCAGCCCGCCCTTAACGACAGCCTTGCCAACATCACGCGGCCCAGCGTGCGCCACACTCACTCCCATAACATACCCCCTTAGGAACAAAAGACCATCGACTTAAGACAGTTAACCGCAAGCGAAAGACTACAAACCAAAGTCCCCATACGAAAGAATAAAGATACCCCGTGGCCGCAGTCCTAGCGCTCCCGATAATCATAGTGAAACTTTTGTGCGCAGGATGTCTTGGCAAGTTAGACGCAACCTTTATCTTGCCTCCTAATCTGAACTTCGAGCAGGTAAATTTACAACCGCGAACACCAAAAACCCTACTTAACAATAAACTCATGCATTATTTGCATTAAAACAAATTTGAACTTGTTATAGTTAATCACATTGTAAAACAAATTGATCCTTTCAACGATGGAGCAATAAGTATTAGAATGTTGCGGAAAATTGTCATTAACTTACAATGAAAAAACGTAACGTTACCTCAAGAAGAAACGATTGGGAGCACAACATGAGAACACATCTTCTTCAGCCCACCCCATGTAGTCTCTATACGGCAATATATGTTCTTGCTCTTGCAACTGGAGTCTTTGTCAACACATCTTCCGGTCAAGGCACAGAAGATTTTGAAAATCTTCCTACTACGTCATCAAACCAATATTTGTCTCGATCTTGGACAGGAACCGATGGAGTCACATGGACTGCTGAAGGAGCAAGAACAGACCGAAAAATAAACGACAGCACGGCCATTTGTTTTGGAACTTCAGGGGATCGATGGGTCACATCACCTGTTTATGTCGGAGGTATGGGAACGCTGACGTTTGATTATGTTCGTGATTTTACTGGAACTGGCAACCGATCGATCGAAGTATATGTAAATGGGAATAAAATTGGGGACACTATCACGGTATCACCAACATCTGATGACGTTATAACCTACAGCGAAACCATTAATATTGCAGGCTCAATACAACTTCAAATTAGAAGCACCGGTGCGGCGCAGGTAAAGTTAGATAACATATCCTGGATGGGGTACACTCCCGATGCACCTTGGTTGGAAGCGATGCCTTTTTCTATCAGCGGACTGGATTATCCTTTGACACAAGGACCCTCAGAAGCGAAAAGTTACGAATTGTCTGGCTTCAACCTTGAAGGCATTGGCAACATAACGGTCACAGCTCCGGAGCATTTTGAGATTGCAACATCTGCTGAAGGTAGTTTTCATGCATCATTATTACTCCCTTTTGCAGATGGCCAAATCACCGGACAACCCATCACAATCTACGCACGTCTCGCCAGCGGAAAGACCGCGGCCACGTACAGTGGCAACATAACTCATGCCGGAGGAGGGCTTGACGACCCTCCAACCATTGAACTCGCAGGAGAAGTAGTTGATATTATTTTGCTCACGGCTGGAAGTTATACAGAAACCTTTGATAATCTGGGAAGTGGATTACCCCCAGGTGTTCGAGTAACAACCGGCGCTACTACAGATAGCAACGGGACTGATGCAACATTTAGTCCGACGCAAAACTCTTGGGGCGACAGTGGCGGGGCCTTTAAAAATCTGGCTTCGGCAGAAGGGTTAACATCATCAGCGACCACCACGCAACAAAACAACTCATCCAACCGTGCACTTGGAATCCGAACCATCGCAACGTTTGGCGATCCAGGTGCCGCCTTCATAGTCACGATCGACAACACACGCGGGCACGCGGGCATTGATGTTTCCATGGATCTCATGATGTTAAGTGTACAAGGGCGATCGCAAACCTGGACCATCGATTATCGTGTGGGCACAAGCGGCGATTTCAAGGTTCTCGGCACCTGGCCCGCTCCCGGCGAATGGGGTACGACGCCCTTCTCTGCTGCACTCGGCTCAGATGCGGACAACAGCCACGAACCCGTTGAAATACGTGTCGTCGCCTTGAGTGAATCCACAGGCGATGGTAGTCGTGACACTATCGCCATCGACAACTTCGAACTCACTGCCACCGTCATTCCAAGACCCACCGTCATCATCCTACAGTAATTCGCCTGACAAGCATCAAAGGCCACGCTTCTTACGATATAAAAAGATTGGCGCCCGACCGGCTCAAATGATCCACATACATCGCCACACCGCCTTCCTCAACACCATCAATCAATTCTTCTTTTCGGATCCCCATCAAATCCATCGTCATCGTGCAGGCCACGAGGCGCACACCACTGCGCTGCGCCTGCGCAATCAAATCCGGCAATGGCATCACTTGCTTCT
>SKVN01000137.1 GCA_007129405.1 Kiritimatiellia bacterium | reverse complement strand
GTCCAGAGAGCACAATATTATTTGTTGGTTACCAGGCGCAAGGGACACTTGGTCGGCAGATTCTGGAAGGCGCGAATCAGGTACGGTTGTTCGGGCAGATGGTGCCTGTCTATGCACGCATTACCAAGGTTAACGGGATGAGTGCGCATGCGGACCAGAGCGAGTTGCTGGCGTGGCTCAAGGGACAAAAAGAAGCACCATCCCATGTATTTATGATTCATGGTGAAGTGGATGCCGCGCAAGCTCTGGCCGATTTGGTTACGCGGGATTTGAAGGTTACGGCGCATGTGGCTAAACGCTCGGAGGAAGTGACGCTGTAGTCTTGGTGCTTTTAAGGGGCTAGGTGAAGGGTTCGGGGTTTCAGGTAGTTTTGTAAATGGATACCTCCTTCGCGTGGCAACTTGGCGATAATCGCGCCATCTATGCCTGTCTGAAAAATTTTGATGCCGTCCGCTTGTATTTCCTGTAACCAGTTTTGCTGCGGCTCGGACCATTTGATTGCTTCATTGCCGCCGATGATCAGGACTTCCGGCTGGAGCTCTTCCACCGCGTTTCGGAGCCAGTGGAAATAGGCCGCCCGTGAGCTAATATCGGAAACCACCAGAACGCGGCAACTCTCAGCGTATGGTAGTGCTTCGGAGAGTGCTTCGGGCATTGTGTCGGTGATGATTATCCAAGGCACGTTATTAATGTCTGCCTTGATAATAGGTGTTTTGGCACTGGTTAGAAAACGTGGAATTTCATTGGTGAACGGTGGCAAGGTTTCGATTTTGATATTGTTCCATTGTGCGGCATGTTGGTTTGTGATGAGTTCCAATTTTCGTGGGTTGCGGTTGTTTGTGTGTGTTTGCATCAAAGAATCGAAAGCTTCGTCGTAATTTGCTGCCCACGGGACGCCTTCCTCGGCGGTACGGATGAGGTATTCATCGCCTAGCGCTTTGGTGAAACGCTCACCTTCGCTTGGTATTTCCGGGAGGAGTACTTTGCGAATTGAAAGCATGTTGGCCAAAGCCGTAGTACCTTCGATGCCAGCGCGCGGATCCGGTGCGGGTAGGAAAATGGAGCCAAGTGTAGCGGAGCCTTCTGCCCGTAGATGATCAAACAGCAGGCGGCTACCTTGGAAGCGATCGCCTGCATTGACAAGGTCTGCCCGGTGCCCACCGTGGATCGTGATCAAGGGATAGCGGTTGGCAGCAAGAATTTGCATGTGTGTGGCTGCGGGTAGCCCGCGTGGGCGCAGAATCCATGGAAGGGCGACCAATATGAGGGCGGTCCCCATTGCTAGCATCGTTTGTCGTCTAGCCTGAGCTTGCTGCAGGGAGGGAATGCGATAGATTCGGTCCAGAATGGCATGGCGATTTTGTTCTGCCAGGACGATTGCGGCAACGATAAAATAGTATATGGTCAATTGCATGACCGAAGGTTGTGGCATGGCAGGGAAGGGGAACAGACGCGCACCTGTATAAGCAATGAGTAAAAAGAATTCGCCTACAAGTGCGGTAGAGGCGCCAAATGGCAAGGCCAATAATGGCCCGATGACGGGAATCAAGCCAATGAGACCCACCAACATACCTAGCTGAACAAGAATACCGACGGTTGGAATGGCAATCAAGTTGACCAAGACTCCAGCGACAGGAAAACGTCCGAAGAACCAGGCTGAAAGCGGTAGCATCATGCCTATTTGTATGGAGAGTTGCGCGGCGATGAACATCCGCAGCAGTGGGTTTATGCGAGCAAATCCGGTGTTCCACATCCGCGGCATGGCGTGATTGAGGTGGCCCCCGATGATCACGCAGATCCACAAGAGCCCGCCCAGTGCGAGCAAGTTGATTGGACTTGTCAACCAATAGAAACGCCATCCGGCAATTCCCATTAACAGGGAAAACCAAACTAGGAATAAGATAGCCGAAAAGCCACGTAAGGTGCAGAGAAAGCGGTCAAATGGTGGGGCAAGGATAATGAGGGACAGAACGGCAAAATAGGATAAGAGGAAACTGGGAGCATAGAGTAAGAGAGGGTTTTTCAGCAAGATAACAAATGCGGATGCAGAGAGGCCGATGGCGGTAGCGGTGCGCAGGTTGCATCGGAAATAGGCAATGGCAAATAGAATGAAGCTATTCATGACGACCGCTCGCACGGCTGATGGGCGGGCTCCCGTTAGAAGAGCGAAGACAATGAGAAAGAAGATCAAGGGGGGCACAAAGACGCGCGGGGATGTTCCCGTCATGCGAAAGAGAGCAAACAGGAGAACAGCGATCACGCTGACGTGGAGACCTGATACGGCAAGCACGTGCCCGACGCCGGCATGCCGGAACATTTCGGCAATATCGATTCTTATTGGGCCACTATCCTTTTTGCCTTCTTCTTTGTCATCGTTTTGTTCGTCAATTGTTGGATATTCAATGCGTTCAACAGAGCGTCTTAAGCCTAGTGTGGAAGCGGCTGCGATACGGCTGGCGGGGGCACGAATACAGCGTTTGAAACTTTTAAAGAAATAGGTTTTGGTTCGGAGGGCCAGAGCTGTAAGGGGATTGCCGATGCGTTGATTCAGAATTTTTACTCTGGAAGCATGGCAGCGCATGCTTATGTCGACCCCACTTTGCCGTAAAAATACAGCATAATCGAAGTCATGCGGATTCAGAGGTGGTTCTGTCGGGGTGTATCGCGCCTCGATTTCGATCTCATTTCCATAGGATTTGGGCATGGCAAGACGATGCAAATGGCCGATGCTTTCATCGCTGCTGTTATCGTAGGCAAAGACCGTTACAAGGGCATTCCCGCTGGAAACAGGGAACCATTCATCTTCTACTGCCTGACTGGAGCGTATTTTTTGTACGCGCAGCGTGATGTCGACTCGTCCGCTCCCCCTATATTCCTGCTCTTTGTCATGGTCAATTCTACTTTGCCGCCACTCGGGCTCTGCCACAATGACTCCGCGCAAGACCAATCGCTCTCCTTTTTCAAAGTTATCCAGTTGATTCGCTAGTGCTTGGGGATGCGATTGATCTAAAACCTGTTGCGTTCTGTAGTGCCCCAAGGGAAGCGATATTGCCAGTGCAGCAAAAAAAATAACGGTGCG
>SKVN01000058.1 GCA_007129405.1 Kiritimatiellia bacterium | reverse complement strand
GACTTTACGGGAATCTTCCGCGCGCTGAAGGGACGTCCTTGCACCGTGCGCCTGTTAGATCCGCCGCTGCATGAGTTCCTACCGCACGATGCGGCTGGGCAGGCTGAGATGGCCAAACAGATGGGAGTGAAGCCGGTAGAGGTCAAGGCGTTGGTGGAGTCTCTGCACGAGTTCAACCCGATGCTTGGTCATCGTGGTTGCCGTCTGGGGATGAGTTATCCGGAAGTTACGGCGATGCAGGTACAGGCGATCTGTGAAGCGGCTGCTGCCGTTAAAGGTTCCAAGCCCGAGATCATGGTTCCGTTGGTGGGCAATGTGACCGAGCTGTCCATGCAGAAGGCCATCATCACGGAAACGATTGCTGCGGTTGAAAAAGCCAAAGGCAAGAAACTGGACGTGTTGATCGGTACCATGATTGAAGTTCCACGCGCAGCCATGACGGCTGACCAGATTGCGGAAGAGGCTGAATTCTTCAGCTTTGGTACGAACGATCTGACGCAGATGGGCTGCGGGTTCTCTCGTGATGATGCCGGTAAGTTCTTGGGTGACTATGTCACGAAGGGCGTCTACGAGTATGATCCATTCCAAGTCCTGGATCGTGATGGCGTTGGCCGTCTGGTGCAGACAGGTGTAGAGCTGGGACGCAAGACGCGCAAAAACATCAAGATTGGTATCTGTGGTGAGCATGGCGGTGATCCCAAATCGGTTGGTTTCTGCCACGAACTCGGATTTGATTATGTTTCCTGTAGTCCGTTCCGGGTGCCGATTGCCCGTTTGGCTGCTGCACAGGCTGCCATTAAAGGGTAATTCCACCGCAAGTGGTTGATTGCCAAAAGCCCCCGCGACTTCGCGGGGGCTTTTTTTGTTGGAGATTTTTGTGCCCGACGAAAATGGATGGGTGCGAAGTTGCCGAAGCTTGCATCATACGTGATGATGATGCGGCATTGTGAGGTGATTATAGGGCGTTGCGGTTGTTTTTGAATGCTTCGGATTCATAGTATGCGAGATCCCGACCGCCAGTGGATTGCCACCAATGGTCTGCACGGTGCGATAGTTTTAGGTATTGCTCGCGGTGGGCGGGATCTTGTGCCACGTTTGTAAGCTCGTGTGGATCCATGGCGAGGTCGTATAATTCTTCGAATTGTTCCTCTCCATACCAGCGAACGTATTTCATGGTCTTGGTGCGCACGCCATAGAAGGGATGAATGCCATACCAGGCGGCATAATGTTCGAAGAAGACATGCTCATCTTCTGGTGCGGCTTCGCGTTGCAGCGCGTGGACAATATCGTTATTGGCAAAAGCGCCGGGTGCTGCAAGCCCAGCTAGTTCGAGCAAGGCACCACCAAGGTCCGTGGAAATAATGAGATCATCAACCACAGCACGTTTTCGTTGCATACCGGCAGGCAGCTTCATGATGCAGGGGATGTTATATAGTTCTTCATAGGGCATGGTGCCTTTGCGGCAAAGACCGTGTCCGCCCATCATGTCGCCATGGTCGGCGAAGAAGAGCACGATCGTGTTGTCCCACATGCCCTTTTTTTTTAATATTTCGATGATTTGTCCGCAGGCTCGATCCGTTTCGGCGATCAGCGTATAATATTGTGCCATCTCTTCGCGTAGTTGTGCTTCGCTTTCGAGGGCATGCGGGCCCGACTTGCAATGCTCCTTCAGAAAGGGGGGCTTCCCTTCCCAGTTCTCCTTGTAGTAGCTCTCGGGCAGGATCATGTCCTCAGGCTTGAACATGTGTTCGAACGCCTTTTCATAATAAAACGGGGGGTGCGGTAAATTGGTGTCGAACATGTACAAGAGGGGGCCATCGTCGGGATTACATTGTTCTAACCATGGGATGCCCTCATCGAGCGCCTTGTAGTGGATCGATTTTTCCTCTGTGCAATCAAGGTGTCCATCGCCCCCATTACGCAAGCTTTGTTCGCGCGCCTGAATACGTTCCTGCGGTTCCTTCCCGGCGGGGAAATGGCCGTCGATGCATTCCCCGACATCAAATCCGAGCGTGCGCAAAGGGAATCCCAGATGGCTTTTGCCAAAGTGCGCTGTAAGATATCCATTTTTCTGGAATTCCTGGATAAAAGTACGATTGCGGGTAGTCAGGTGTCCGCAGTGGCCATGGAACGGATAGTTGACCATGACGTTGGTTTCATGGGGAGACATGCCCGTCATGAAAGCACAGCGCGATGGGACGCATTGTCCATGCACGGTGATGGCATTGGGAAAGTGAACGCCTTCGGCAGCAAGTGCATCCAGATTGGGCGTGTGGGCGATACCGTCGACAAACCCCATGCGTTTGGCTTGCATTTGATCGCATTCAAGAATGAGGATATTGGGTCTTTTCATGTTGTTTCTGGGTTATGCATCATTCGTTGCGTTGGGAGGCGGACGCACAGGAGTGCGTCCCTCCAAAGATGCGCAACTGGAGGGCGGCAGAGGAGCACAGCGACGACAGGCTTCCGACAGGAAGCAACGAAGTGGCAATCCTCTGCCGCCGTGATGACAGACATGGCGTTGTGAGAGCGGACGCACAGGAGTGTGTCCCTCCAGGGAGGTTAATGGGATCTATTTGGTTGAACATGTTGTTTAACATTGGTGGCAATAATCTTTTGGATATCGATAAACACGTTGGGCATTATCGGTGAGGATGTATTCCCAGACAATTTCTTTTTCGGGGGTTACTTCGAAAAGTCGACGGCTTGCGGCCTCCAGTATGAGGGTGTTGCCATTGGAGAGGCGTTGGCAGTTGGAGGTGAAGCGGGAATAAAACTTGTGGCCACCGTCATACACCCAAACCAGACTGTTGTCGGATGGGTTGATTTCCAGCACATAGGAGCAACCGCAGTGGGCCAGATCCTTGTAGGGGGAGGTCCCGTTGTCGAATACCAGAATGTTTCCGGCACCGGGCAATCCTTTTTCGATCATGTGCGGTTCATGCTGGCCTGACATGCCACCATTGTAGTCCCCGGTATAGGACCACACAATTTCACCGGATTCCTTGTCGATGATGCTGATGGTATCGAGCTGGCGCAGACTCTGCAGAATATTGCCGGGTTTAAAGCGCTTGTCGCCGG
>SKVN01000112.1 GCA_007129405.1 Kiritimatiellia bacterium | reverse complement strand
GGTATCGCGTTGTGGCGTCCCCCGCCGCATCGACATATTGCAGCGCGAAGAGCTTCCGGGCCGCTAACTCGGCCTCGTCACCGGTATGCGAAAAGTCCGCAAACCCCTCGCCATGCGCGACCGCAATCCCCATGCGCGATCCTTCCATCCCCTGCAACAACACCGAAGGAGATGCAGGTACCGCCACGGTCACATACCGCGCCTCGAACTGCGCACTTTGATTCGCCGTAAACCGCGGCCAGGCATCGGCTCCCGGAATGATACCCTTTAACTGCGCCACCATCTGACACCCGTTACACACACCTAGCGTGAAGGTTTCCCGACGTACAAAAAAGGCCGCGAACATATCACGAAGACGTTCATTATAGAGGATCGATCCCGCCCATCCAGACCCTGCTCCCAGCACATCGCCATACGAAAACCCGCCGCATGCCACGAGCCCCTTGAAATCGGCCAAATCGACACGCCCGGCGAGCAAATCGCTCATATGCACGTCATGACAATCAAACCCCGCCCGCGAAAAAGCTGCCGCCATTTCAACATGCCCATTAATGCCCTGCTCGCGCAACACCGCCAATGGCGGACGGTGCGTGACAACATGGCGATCTTCAGGGTCATAGGTCAGCGCAAACTGCATCCCGGGATCATCTTCATCCAGCAGCAAATCAAACTCCGATTCCGCACACACGGGATTATCCCGTAAGGCCTGCATCCGCATGGTCAGCTCCGACCACCGCCGATGCAAGGCTCCAATCGGGCTATCGAGCACCTCTTTATCACCAAACGCAATGCGAATGCGCGTATTTTTACTGACAGTCCCGAGTTTATGAAAAACATCCTGCAGACCAAATTGGGCAATCATGCCTTCCACATGTGGCATGTTCACCTCGGACACCTGCAGGACAACGCCGGGCTCCTCACTGAAAAGAATCGACAACGGATCTTCTCCCAATTCCGCCAGTTCCAAATCCATTCCGCGGCGCCCGGCAAAAGCCATCTCACAAAGCGTGACGATCAAACCACCATCCGAACGATCATGACAAGCCAGCAAAAGCTCATCCTCGACCATCTCTTGCATGGCTGCAAAAAAGCGTTTCAGCAGCCCGGGGTCATCCATATCCGGCGGACAATCACCCACCTGATTAAACACCTGTGCCAAAGCAGATCCGCCCAACCGATTACTACCACACCCCAAGTCCAGCAACACCAACTGTGATCGACCCTTTTTTAAATCCGGTGTCACAATTTTCCGAACATCCATGACCGGCGCAAAAGCACTCACAATCAGACTCAACGGCCCGATCATCTTGCGCTCGGTTCCGTCGGTGTCCTGCCAGACGGTCCGCATCGAAAGCGAGTCCTTACCAACGGGAATACTGATGCCCAAGGCTGGACAAAAATCCATTCCGACCGCTTGCACAGTATCAAACAATGCCGCATCTTCGCCGGACTCACCACAGGCACACATCCAGTTGGCGGAAAGCTTCAGGTTCGCCAATTTCCCGACGGGGACACCAGCCAGATTCGTAATCGCTTCTGTTACCGCCATCCGGCCAGATGCTGGAGCATCGATCAGGGCCACATTCGTGCGCTCTCCCATGGCCATCGCTTGCCCCTGATAAGAATCGAACGAGAGCAGGGTTACGGCGGCATCCGCCACGGGCGTCTGCCACGGACCGACCATTTGGTCGCGCGCAACCATGCCGGTTACGCTCCGGTCTGTGATAGTAATGAGAAATGTCTTATCCGCCACGGCAGGCAATTGCAAAACGCGATCAAGTGCCACTTCCACTGTGATACCGTCAAGCGAGAGCGGCTTTACCTGCGCTGGTTTACGCACAACCTCTTTGCGTAACTTCGGGGGTTTCCCCAGAATCACCTGTAAAGCCAGATCTATGGGTCGATCTTTAAAGTGCGTATCTTCTAGCGTTAAGCGGTGGTCTCCGGTCGCCTTACCGATCACAGCCACGGGACAGCGCTCGCGCTCACACAGCGCCAGAAAACGATCCAGATCCGCCGGTAACACTGCCAACACATAGCGCTCCTGCGCCTCGCAACACCAGATTTCCATCGGGCTCATGGAGCGATCTTCATTATGGATATCCCGCAGATAAAAGTGTCCACCCGTCTCTGCGATCAATTCAGGACAGCCATTGGAAAGCCCGCCCGCCCCGATATCGTGAATACTCAAAATCGGATTCTGATCTTCCAGCGCAATACACGCATCGATGACTTCCTGACAGCGACGTTCCATCTCGGCATTGCCGCGCTGCACCGAATCAAAATCCAACTCGGCGGCATTGCTGCCCGTATCCATGCTGGACGCTGCACCACCGCCGAGTCCGATCCGCATGGCTGGCCCGCCAAGCTGCAAAATGGCGGCCCCCTTGGGAATGGGTTTCTTCTCGATGTGACGCCGCTTAATCACGCCCATGCCCCCGGCAGCCATAATCGGCTTATGGTATCCCCGGAAACGATCATCGTGCATATCTTCAAACGTCTTGAACAAACCACAAAGCTGCGGACGCCCGAACTCGTTACCAAATGCTGCACCACCAATCGGAGCATCGAGCATAATATCCAATGGTGTCGCCAACCGATCCGGGAAGGAACCGAACTTCTGCTCCCAAGGCATCTCGTATCCCGGCAGACGCAGATTCGAGACCATGTAGGCCGCCAGACCCGCGCGTGGCTTTCCTCCGATACCAGTGGCACATTCATCACGAATTTCGCCACCCACGCCTGTTGCCGCGCCTGGATAGGGGGCAATCGCCGTCGGGTGATTGTGCGTTTCCACCTTGATGAGCGTATCCACCTGTTCCTGCCGGTACACGTACCGACGGGCCGCGTCATTCGGATCTACCTCGAACCAACCATCCGCAAAACCTTCCATCACCCCGGCATTTTCCTTATAGGCAACCAGGGTGTTGCCGGGATGCTGCTTGTGCGTATTGCGAATCATGCCAAACAACGTCTCGCTTTTCGCATCCCCGTCAATCACCCACTCGGCATTGAAAATCTTGTGCCGGCAATGTTCGGAATTCACCTGACCAAACATCACCAATTCCGTATCGGTTGGGTTACGTCCCATTCGCGCAAAGGCATCTG
>SKVN01000056.1 GCA_007129405.1 Kiritimatiellia bacterium | reverse complement strand
GCGTTGGGGAGCTTTAGATCGTTTAGGATTAGGAAAGGAGTAGCGTTATGGCTGTGCCAAAAAGGAAATCGTCGAAGCGCAAATGCCGTGCGCGGAAGGGGTCGCATGCGTCGGTGATTCGTGCTTCGCAGGCATGCCCTGCATGTGGAGCGCCTGCCCAGCCCCATCGTGTGTGCAAGGCTTGCGGGCAGTACCGTGGTGTTCAGGTCTTGACCGTTGCGGCGGAATAATCGGGATCAATCATGCGCATAGCAATTGATGCGATGGGGGGCGATTTCGCTCCTTGTGAGGTCGTTGCCGGTGCCGTGCTGGCTTCGGAATTGCCCAATATCGATCGTTTGATTTTGGTGGGCGATGAAACCGCAATCCGGGCCGAGCTGGCTGTTTGTGGCGGCGATCAGAGCAAGATTGAGATTCGTCATGCCTCCGAGGTGGTGGAGATGGGGGAGACGCCAGCCCATGCTGTCCGTAAGAAAAAGGACTCTTCGATCGGGCGTGCTGTAGAGCTTGTGCGCGACGGGGAGGCAGATGCTGTGATGTCAGCAGGCAACACAGGGGCGGCTGTTGCGGCTTCTGCGCTAAAGTTGCGTACGCTTCCCGGGGTGGATCGCCCTGCGATTGCAACGGTGATGCCTACGCAAAAAACCCCGGTGGTTTTGCTTGATGCGGGTGCCAATACAGATTGTACCCCTGATCAGTTGATGCAATTTGCGGTTATGGGTAGTGTATATTCCCGCAAAATACTCGGGCGGGAAAATTCAGTTGTTGGATTGTTGAGCATTGGGGGCGAGGAAAGCAAGGGGAACGATGTTACCAAGCGCACCCATGCGGCTTTGCAAAAGTCTCACTTGAATTTTCGCGGCAATGTGGAGGGTCGCGATTTGTTCGAGGGGGAAACAGATGTTGTTGTTTGTGATGGTTTTGTCGGCAATGTTGTGTTGAAAACCACCGAGAGCGCGGCGACGGCAATCACGCGTTGGTTCAAGAGCGAGTTGACCGCAAACTGGATTCGTGTGGCCGCCTGTGCTTTACTCAAGGGGGCTTTTAGAAATTTAAAGAAGCGTTTGGATCCTGAAATGTATGGTGGAGCGCCTCTGCTGGGTGTGAATGGCGTTTGCATTATTGCGCATGGTGGCTCATCGCGCCACGCCATTTATCACGCGATTCGGGTTGCATCTGAAGCCGTGGAATTTCATGTGAATGATGACATTGTTGCAGAAATTGCGAAATTGAATGGGGCAACATGATTGATGATCGAGAGAAAGAGGTCCGGGTCATGGTTGCCGGGACGGGGGCGTATTTGCCCGAGCGGGTGCTGACGAATGCAGAGCTCGAGCAGATGGTGGATACGAGCGATGAGTGGATTCAGGCGCGCACGGGGATGCGCGAACGCAGGATTGCCCGCCAGGATGAAGCATCCTCGGATATGGGGGCTGCAGCGGCGCGTGTGGCTTTGGGGGACGCGGGCTTGGCGGCGGAGGATGTGGAGTTGCTTATTGTTGCTACCAGTACGCCGGATATGCTTTTTCCCAGTACGGCTTGTCTGATTCAAAATGCTTTGGGAGCCACGCATGCTCTTTGTTATGATCTTTCGGCAGCTTGCTCGGGATTTCTCTATGGTATGGAAACGGCGCGTGCCATGTTGCAGAGTGGGTTGTATCGAAATGCCTTGGTAATCGGTTCGGACAAAATGAGCGCGGTTACCGACTGGTCGGATCGTGGTACGTGTATTTTATTTGGTGATGGGGCGGGAGCTTTTGTGTTGGAACCCACGACAACGCACCGTGGTATTATGGCTACGGTTTCGGGTGCGGATGGTAGTTTAGGTGATTTATTGATGATTCCCGCTGGCGGGAGCCGCATGCCAGCCACAGCAGAGACGGTTGCGGAACATCAGCACACGGTGAAGATGGCCGGGAACAATGTTTTTAAACATGCCGTGCGCTGTATGACGGAAGCGGGGCAGGATGCTTTACGCAAGGCGGGTTTGACGTCAGCAGACGTGAAGTGGGTGATTCCGCATCAGGCCAACATGCGCATTATTTCGGCCATTTCCGAACGCGTGGATATTCCGATGGATAGGATTGTGGTAAATTTGGATCGCTATGGGAATACAACGGCAGCGACCGTTCCGGTGGCTTTGGATGAGGCGGTTCGCGATGGCAGAATCCAGCGTGGGGACGTGTTGTTGATGGTTGTTTTTGGTGGGGGCTTCACGTGGGGCGCTATGGTTTTGGAGTATTAGCACACGGGTTATTGAGAGGTGGGAATGAGTAAAACAGCAGTTGTTTTTGCAGGGCAAGGTGCCCAGTTTGTGGGGATGGGCAAGGATTTGGTTTCGGCATATCCGGTTTGTCGCACGCTCTTTGCGGAAGCGGATGATGTATTGGGGTATGCTTTATCGAAACTGTGTTTCGAGGGTCCGCAGGAAGAGTTGACCAAATCGAATCACTGTCAACCGGCTATTTTTGTGACGAGTATGGCTTGCTATCGGGTGCTGGAAGAGCAGGTTCCTGACCTTGCACCGGTTGCCATGGCTGGGTTGAGCTTGGGAGAGTGGTCTGCCCTGCATGCGGCTGGGGTATTGACGTTTGCTGACACGCTGCGGATTTTGCAGGTGCGCGGCACGGCGATGCAAGCTGCTTGTGAGGAGCAGCCGGGCGGCATGGTCAGTGTAATGGGGCTGGGACGTTCGGAGTTAGAGGCCCTTTGCGGGGAAGCCGGTGTGGAAATGGCGAATTTGAATTCTGAAGAGCAGACGGTGCTTTCCGGACCTAAAGCTGGCATTGAAAAGGCAGCATTACTGGCCACAGAGCGTGGTGCCAAGCGTGCGATTGTACTGGATGTGGCTGGTGCGTTTCATTCTTCCCTGATGCGTTCGGCGGTTGATAAGCTACAAGCTGTATTGGCAGATGTTGTGATTTCGGCCCCGGCGGTTCCGGTGGTTTCGAATGTAACGGGCGCTTTGCATGGTGATCCTGATGCCATTCGCGAGGCCATGTTGCGGCAGGTGACGGAATCGGTTCATTGGTATGAGGGGGTTGCCGCGATGACGGGTGCGGGTGCCGATACTTTTGTCGAGTGTGGCCCAGGCAAGGTGCTTTCCGGTTTGCTTAAACGAATTGCCCGGGGCGCTAGGCTATTGCAAGTACAAGATGATGCAAGTTTGACTACCACCGTTACAGCACTGAAGGGCTAGCAAGCTTCTAGAGCCGAATATTAGGTAAGCGAAAGAGGAGAGATTAGGTATGGGTGTGTTACAGGGACAGACAGCGATCGTAACAGGGGCTGCACGGGGTATTGGGCGTGTGATTGCGGAGCAATTGGCGGAAGCAGGCGCTTCTGATGTCGCATTATGTGATGTGAATGCGGATTGGCTTGCGGATACGGCTGCTGCCGTAGAGGCGCTCGGAGCAAAGGCGCATTGTTTTTCTGTGGATGTGAGCCGTGCTGAGGCCGTGCAGCAGACTGTGGATGCGGTCATGGCGGCAACGGGTAGAGTCGATATTCTGGTGAACAATGCCGGCATCACCAAAGATGGTTTGATGATGCGCATGAGTGAAGCTGACTGGGATGCCGTGCTTGATGTAAATCTCAAGGGAACTTTTTTGTTTATCAAGGCCGCGAGCCGCCCGATGATGAAGGCGCGGGCGGGAGCCATCGTCAATATCGCTTCAATTATTGGCTTGATTGGAAATGCCGGACAATGTAACTATGCGGCATCTAAAGCAGGGGTGATTGCACTGACCAAATCAACAGCAAAAGAATTGGCTGCTCGCAATATTCGTGTGAATGCTGTTGCACCAGGGTTCATTACATCGAAAATGACCGAGGTGCTGCCGGAGGATATAAAGGCAAAGATGTTGGAACAGATTCCGCTCGCGCGTTTCGGGGATCCCTCCGATATTGCAAAGGCAGTCCTGTTTCTGGTAACAGATGCGTCGGCCTACATCACGGGCCAAACGATTTCCGTCAATGGCGGAATGTTCATGTAGCAACAAGTAAGAACGGATAGAATCTTCCCGGTTAGAAGATTCATACAGAGAAAAAACGGGTAAGGAGAAAAATCATGGCACTGGAAGACAAAGTAAAAGATATCATTGTCGAGCAGCTTGGCGTGAATGCAGATCAGGTGAAGCCGGAAGCTTCTTTCATTGATGACCTTGGCGCGGACTCCCTGGATACAGTGGAGTTGGTGATGGCATTTGAAGAAGAGTTCGGTGCTGATATTCCTGACGAAGATGCTGAGAAGCTGACCACAGTTGGGGCTGTCGTTGAGTATATGAAGTCCAAGGGTATCGAGGGCTAATTTGGTATATATCAGGAACCGGAGGGGGGACCCTCCGGTTTCGGTCATTATGCTACAGGTATTGAAAACCCCCAGGTGATGTAGGTAATGAAACAGGGAGCGGGCCGTGGATAAGAGAAGAGTTGTTGTTACTGGGATCGGTATCGTTTCGCCCATTGGCTGTAACCTGCAAGAATTTTGGAAGAATCTTGTGGCGGGTAATAGTGGTGTTGGCCTGATTCAAGGGTTTGACGCAACGGATTATGACGCGAGGATCGCGGCTGAAATTTTAGATTTCCCGATTGATGATTTTATTCCCAAAAAAGAGCAGCGGCGTATGGATCGCTTTTGTCATCTGGGCATAGCTGCTGCGAAGATGGCAATGGATGATGCCGCATTTGATCGTGACAAGGAAGACCCAACCCGTATGGGCACGATCGTAGGCTCCGGTATTGGTGGGTTGGCCACACTGGAAGCACAGCATACGACTTTGACGCAAAAAGGGCCTGGGCGCTGCTCCCCTTTTATGATTCCGCAGATGATCGTGAATATGGCTTCGGGTCTGATCGCCATTGAACACAATTTGCAGGGACCGAATTTTTGTGTTGTTTCGGCCTGTGCTTCGGCCGCGCATTCGATTGGGGATGGCCTCCGGATTATTCAGCGTGATGAGGCGGATGTGATTGTGGCGGGTGGTGCAGAGGCCTCGATTACGGGACTTGGTATTGGTGGTTTTGCGGCCATGAAAGCTTTGAGTACGCGCAACGATGATCCCAAAACGGCGAGTCGGCCGTTTGATAAAGATCGCGATGGTTTTGTGATGGGCGAAGGCGCGGCGGTATTGGTGTTGGAGGAATACGAGCACGCCAAGGCGCGTGGTGCGCAGATTTACTGTGAAATAGCAGGTTTTGGACAGACGTGTGATGCGTACCATATGACGGCTCCGATGGACGCCGGAACGGGTGCGACACGTGCGATGGTTGCCGCGCTTCGCGATGGTGGTCGTAGTAACGATTCGGTAGACTACATTAATGCACATGGTACAAGCACGCCGCTGAACGACAAGATTGAAACCCGCGCCATCAAGGGGGCTTTGGGTGCCCATGCAGAGAAGGTTGCCATTAGCTCCACGAAGTCTATGACGGGGCATTTGCTGGGCGCGGCTGCTGGTGTAGAGTCCGTTGCCTGTGCCATGGCGATCAAGCATGGTGTTGTGCCGCCGACCATCAATCAAATTACAGCAGATCCGGATTGTGATCTCGATTATGTTCCTAATACGGCACGTGAGATGCCAGTGACGGTTGCCTTGAATAACTCACTTGGGTTTGGCGGACATAATGCCTGTATCTGTATGACCAGCGTTTAGCGCGCGGTGCGGAATCGTAACAGCAACCGATTGGCATGCAGGATGTCTTCATCTGGAATGTTACGTGCACCATGTAATAGTTGCTCGAGCATACTAATGGCAACTTCACGTCGTCCTTGTCGCCATACTATTTCAGAGAAGTGCATCTGGCTGCGAAACCAGGTTAGCGATTCGGGCGGGGTTTCTTGCAAATTTCTTGCCAACAGGGGGCGTGCTTCTTCGAGTTGATCGTTTCGCAGGAGCACAAAAGCCAAGGTTTCGCGGATGACGGGATCCGTTTCTGCCAGTGGTTTGAGTGTGTTTATATAGGGTAGCGATTGTTCTGCCGTGGCTGGATTTGTGGCTAGAATATGGGCGATATTATTCAGCAGTATAGGATCGTCTGGCATGATTTCCAGACCCTGTCGTAAGATGTCCGCAGCATCTGTCGTCCGATTGAGGCGCCGGAAGCCTTCGGCAGCAATCAGGAATACGACACGATTGGTACTGCCTGCCTGTATGGCCCGTTGCATGATTTGATTTGCTTCGATCACATCGGCTCCGCCCCGTTGGTAGCGAGCATATCCCAGTAACTCGGTCCAGAACAGGTTTTCGGGTTCTGCTGCGCGCAAATTGCGTAGCGCATGGATCACATTTCCGTCGGAGGGAATATGCCCCTCGCGCGCTTTGCTTTTCAGGAAACGGGCGTATAAACCCGGTGCAGCCCCTCCGGCTGTTTCAATGGCTGCTTCCATGTGATGTAATGCGCGTCCCTGGCGACCACTTTTTTCAGCTGCTTCTATTCCCAAGAGATGGGCGGCCAGTAATCCGCGCTCTTCGCCAAAGAACGATTCAATCAAGGTGGTTGCCTGGTCATATCGTCCGCCTCGCCACAGGAAATCGGCGGCACGGACCCGTGCGTCCACGGTAATGGTATCTGATTCGATGGCTTCGTGGATGAGCTGATCCAGTGCCGGGGGCGGATTTTCGTTTGCCCGATCACGGGCGGACCACACGAGTTCGGCGAGCCAGAGTTCGGGGTCTTCGGCACAAAACGTACGTGCGAGAGGAATCCAAGGTTGGCGTTCGGTTGTGCTGCGCAAGAAGGATTTCCAGAGCCATGGGTCATGGGGGTTTGCAAATACAGCACATTGTGCGGCTTGGCGGGCAAGATCGGTCCGGTTTTGGATGTGAAGCAAAGATGATAACAAATGCATTGCCTCGGCTTGTTGTAGTCGTGATTCCGGTGTTCGCAGCCACGTGTCGAAATCGATATCGGTTCCTGGGTTATCGCGTACATGTTTGAATAAGGGGTGAATGGGGTTGTTGGTTGAAGGCACCATCAGAAAAACCTGTTCAGGCTGCATGGGGCTCAATACATATTCGGCCGGCGTTAGTCTTTCGGGTGGATTTTGCGGCGGGCTTGCTTGGGGGGGCAGCAACCGTTGGCGTCGGAAGGCAGGTAGGCTAGAAAAGCGGTGGGTGGCAATAAGAGCTTCTGCTTCGAGAGCATCTGTTTCCGGTGTGCGACGAATGGTTGTGCTTTGCAGTATTTTGAGTGCCTGATCTGGTAGGTTGAGCTGTAAAAGTATATCTGCAGCCATGGTTCGCAAGGTGCTGCTTTCCGGAAATCGCCGAAGACCTTCGCGCGCGGTTGCCAAGGCTGAGAGATATTGGCGGGTTTCCCATTGTAAATGGATGAGCTGCGTTATAAGGGGCAATTGATGTACGGATTGATCCTTGAATATAATGGCTTGCGGTTGCGTTTTCTCGATTGCTTGCCATAGTCTTTCGGGAGCAAGTGGCTCGGCATCTGTCAAGACCGTGCGTAGATATTGATACCCATGCCATGATGTGGTTGTTTGTGCAGCTAATCTCGCCCGATGGTGAAGTGCCAGAGCGTGGTAGGCCGGGTACTCATGGGCAAGTACGGTGAATTGTTGGTACGCCTTTTCGAGCTTGCCGGTGTTTTCCAGCAGGTCTGCATAATGCAGCCGCAAGATGGGCTGTTCAGTTAGTATGGACGGATTTTCCTGGATGCGGACCAGCGTAACCTCTTTTTGCTTCTGCATCCAGGCCTCATCTTGTAGTAGCAACGCAAATTCTCCGCTATGAGGTATGGCGGGGAGGCTGGATGCGAAAAGGGGAATGTGGCGGCCCAGTAAGATGTAGGGGTAAATATCGGTGCTAGCAGAAGTCGATGCAGCGGGCAACCGCAGATAGTGGTTGCGAAAGCGAAACCAGTTTTCGTGATGGCGGATGAGCGCGAAATCTGCGTAAAGACAGTTGGGGTTATCCTTGCGCAATTTCTGGTATGCTCGCCAGGCTAAATCCGGACGTTTTGCGGCAAATGCAGCATGGATGACAGTCAGGCGTTCCGCAGGGGCGGTGTGGGTTTGGATAACTTCTTGTATTAGTCTTGTAAAACGAGGTTCCCACTCCGTCGGCGTGTTATGGGTTAACAATAGCACGGGTGCGATTAGGCGTATGTCATCAGGGTGGCGCTGTAGGGCAAACTGGGTTCTTTCGGCAGCAGCACTTGTGTGGCCGAGTTGCAATTCCGCCATGATTTGCATGCGTAGTGTTTCCAAAGGGATATGCTCCCGCGTAATCCAACGGGTGCTATCCAGGAATGTTCTCCAATTGCTGCTATACTGTAATGCAGGAAGGGCGGGCCAGAGACGCATGCGTTCTGTGTCGGCTTGCACGGCAAGTGGGGCATGTTCGAGGATGTCGTCCTGCTGTCCCATAGCCATGGCCATCTCAAGAAAAATGACATGCCAGATGGGATCATGGTCGGCATACAGGTGCAATTGCTGTATGGCAATATGTGCTTCTTTTTCGTGTTGTTGCAGTATCTGGGTATAGGCGTAAAGCAGGGCACGTTCAGCGGCATGATCGTGACGTGGCACTTGTGTGTCGATATCTGCCAGCATTTCCTGTGCTGCTGCGGGTTGATTGGCCAATAACATGATGCGTGTAAGTTGCAGTTGCCAGGCGGTATTGTCGTGGTGCAGCGGGGTTAGCTTGTGCCCCAGTTTCAGGGCATGTTCATAGGCCCCTTGTGCCGCCATGTCGTGCACAAGCTGGCTCCAGAGGGCGAGTCGGCGATGTGTGCGTCCTGCATATAAAAAGAACGCGATCAGCAAAAGCATAGGTATGAACAGATAGATATGGCGCTGTCGCCGAAACAGCCGGTGCCAGAATGGTGGAATTTCACTGAAAGCCCCGGTTTCTGAGCCTGGCAGGGGGGGCATTTTTTGTTGCTGTTTATGACGATGCGATTCTATTAGCATCATGTTTGTCCATACCAGGATCATGGTGACGATGGCGTGTATGAGGTTGGTGTCTCGCAACCAATCGGGCATAGCTGCTGCGGAGGGGGCTGGTCCAAAGCGTATGAGTAGGATGATGCGCACGATATTGGTTACTAATGCAGCAGTTAGTGAAGCCGCAACCATGTAGAACAGGGCGAATCCGCGGTACCGTTTCCATATGGCCACGCTGATAGACAGAACGAGTGCTGCGAGAGCAACGTTAGCGCCATGGTAGCCTGCGCGTATTTCGTAGGCGTACAGATCGGTTCGAAGAATTGTTTGATCGGCCCATATGTGCATGCGCAAAAGGTGCATGCACCATTCGGTAAGTTGTGCGTTGAGATAGGCCCATGGTTCGATAATGGTCTGTGAAAGATGAATCATGCGAGGGTGTGTGACCCCGATGGCCAGTAGCACCCCGCTGAGGGTTGCAGCTGAAACTTGTAATACTCGTTTAGATGTCATATCCTGCGTCCGCGATTGCTACAAAAAAGCGCGAGAAGCACGCAGGCAACATCCTATCGGAATGGTAGCTTTCTGCCAAGTGCCGTGCGCGCAAATATTTCCGGGGGCTTGCGTTATGCTTCCGGCAACAACCATTAGGAGGCGCAATGACGGCGAAGAAGAAAAAGAAGTCTACCAAAACGTTAGCGGATATCGGTGTGGTTGGTTTGGCGGTGATGGGTGAAAACTTAATTCTCAACATGGAGAGTAAAGGGTTCACGGTGGCGTGTTTCAATCGGACAACGAGCAAGGTGGATGATTTCGTTCAGGGTCGCGCTGCTGGTAAGAATATATTGGGCTGCCACAGTGTAAAAGCGTTAGTGGCGAGTTTGAAACGTCCCCGCAAAGTGATGTTGATGGTGAAGGCTGGCGCGGCTGTAGACGCATTTATGGATTCGGTGATTCCTTATCTGGAAAAGGGAGACATCATTATCGACGGTGGTAATTCTCACTTTCCGGATTCCGAGCGCCGGATGAAATCCTGTGAAGAAAAAGGGATTCTGTTTATTGGTACGGGTGTTTCCGGTGGAGAAGAAGGCGCATTGAAAGGGCCCTCGATCATGCCTGGGGGATCTCCGCGTGCCTGGCGTTCTGTTAGCCGTATTTTCCAGACGATTTCGGCGCATACCGATGAGGGAGAACCTTGCTGTGACTGGGTTGGATCTGGTGGTGCCGGACACTTCGTCAAAATGGTGCACAATGGCATCGAGTATGGTGATATGCAGATGATCTGCGAGGCGTATCACTTGATGAAAGATGGCCTGGGGTTGGATAACAAAGAAATGAACAAGGTGTTTGGTCGTTGGAATCGCGGCAAGCTGGATTCATACCTGATTGAAATTACGCGCGATATTCTGGCCTACAAGGATGAAGAGGGCAAGGAGACGCTTGATCTGATTCTCGATACGGCCGGGCAGAAGGGTACAGGCAAGTGGACGGCCATTGCGGCACTGGATGAAGGTATGCCGCTGACACTTATTGGTGAGGCCGTATTTGCGCGGTGTTTATCGGCGATGAAAGATGAACGCGTAGCGGCATCTAAGAAATTGAAAGGGCCTAATGCCAAGTTCAAGGGTGATGCAAAGAAACTGCTCAAGGATCTGGAACAGGCTTTGTATGCATCTAAAATTGTTTCCTATGCGCAGGGCTATCAGCTTATGCGTTCCGCTTCTGACACCTATGGCTGGAAGTTGAACTATGGTGCTGTAGCCTTGATGTGGCGTGGTGGCTGCATCATCCGTTCGGTGTTTTTAGGCAAGATCAAAGAGGCATTTGATAAGAATCCGGACTTGACGAACTTGCTGTTGGATCCGTTCTTCAAGAAGGCTGTGCTGCAGGCGCAAGCCAGTTGGCGTCGCGTGATTGCACAGGCTACGGAATTGGGTATTCCGATGCCTGCAATGGGTGCAGCCCTGGCTTATTTTGATGGATATCGCACAGCGCGTCTTCCGGCGAATATGCTACAGGCGCAACGGGATTATTTCGGTGCGCATACGTATGAGCGTATTGATAAGCCTCGGGGTGAATTCTTCCATACCAACTGGACAGGACGGGGTGGCTCTACGGCTTCCAGTACGTATATTGTTTGATCGAAGATTGTGCAAAAGCCGGCGGATGGCAACATCCGCCGGCTTTTTTATGAGGGGGTTTCCTGGGTGGAAATCGATTCTCTGGCGGCGGGAATTTTCTCGTTGAGGCGTCCGAGTGTACCGAGACCAGGGAAGAGGCGTGCCCATGTGGCAACCACCAGCAGCGTGCCGATGCCTCCACTGACGACGGAAACGACGGGACCGAAGAAGCGTGCCACGAGACCGGACTCGAAGCCTCCCAGTTCGTTGGATGTTCCGATGAACATGGAGTTCACGGCGGAAACCCTTCCGCGTAGTTCGTTCGGGGTGCGGAGTTGTACAAGCGTGTGGCGCACTACGACGCTGATATTATCAAAGGCTCCGGTCAGAAAGAGCATGGCAAAGGAGAGCCAGAAAGAGCGCGAAAGACCAAAGATGATGGTGGCGAGGCCGAATGCAGCTACGGCTTTTAGCATGCCGCGGCCGGCCCTTTTCAAGGGGGGACGATGCGCCATGAAGATCGCCATGAGCACGGCCCCCAGTGCAGGGGCTGCCCGCAACCACCCAAGGGATTGTTCCGGGCTCATCCCCAAGGGGCGATCGGTAAGAATGTCGCGCGCAAAAACGGGTAGCAAGTAAACGGC
>SKVN01000085.1 GCA_007129405.1 Kiritimatiellia bacterium | reverse complement strand
TTACTGGCTAGGAGGCGAGGGTGCGGCGACCACTAACGATTCTTGCGCTCGTTTTTGGCGCGGGTACGGCTGCCGGGCTGGGGGATGTTCTGCCTTGGGTTACGCATGCGGCTTTGCTGGTGGCAACATTCGCGACATGGGCGGTCGCGTTTGTCCTGTTTGCGTTGCGTTGCGACCGGCTGGCGTATGGGGTTGCGTTGCTTGTCGTGTTGTTGTTGGGGGTGCTCTCGGCCCGTGTCCCGCGCGGTGGCTCTTCACTGGCGGCATTGCTCCCGCTTGAACCAGATGCGCGTGTCCGTGCAACGGTGACGGGGGTTATTGCACAGGAATCGCGCGCAGATGCCGAATCCCCTTTTCGGATACTCCTGCAAGCGCAAGAAGTCTTTGTGGACGGTACGTATTATCAAACGCAGGAAACCCTACCTGTGTTGGTGTATGGACGTTACAGGCGACCGCCGCAACATTGGGAGCATTGGTCGTTTCAGGGCACTTTGCAATATACACCAGAGGATTACCGTGGGGATTGGTTGTTGGTGACGGGCGTGAATCGCTCTGCGCGGGAGGGACCGCCGACGGCGACGTTTGCCGTATGGGCGGAGGGGCTGCGTCGTGCAGCGGCGGAAGCTTTGCGCGTGGGGCTAGAGGATCGTCCGGACCGATATGGTGTGGTGCATGCGCTATTGCTCGGTTATCGTGCACAATTGCCGGTTGACGTTATGCAGGCTTTCCGGCGCACCGGGACCATGCACGTGTTTGCTATTTCAGGGCTACATGTGGGGATCATATGTGCGGTGCTGGTGTTTGTGATTAATCTGCTGCGGGTGCCACGTACCTGTCGCGTGCTGGTACTGGGGCCTGTGATTCTGCTATATGCCTTTATGACAGGGGCACGTGCGAGTGCCGTGCGTGCCGGATTGATGGTGGTGACGTATCTTGCCGCTGCGCTAGTGGGGCGCAAGGCGGACTCTTGGTCGGCTCTTGCTTTCGCTGCCATCATGATTCTCGCGTGGCGACCCGATCAATTACAGGATCCCGGGTTCATTTTTTCCTTTACCGCCGTGGCTGGTATTCTGGCGATGGTACCACTGTTTGAGGTGTGGTTGCAGCGGAACGTACCGTTGGATCCCTTTGGCGAGAAGGTTGAAGGTATTGGCGTGAAATCGTCGTTCGTATTGTGGGGCGGGCGATTAATGGGAGTTTCGATTGCAGCGTGGTTAAGCACGACACCGTTGTCGCTTTATTACTTTGGCCGCTTTGCTCCTGTGGCCTTGCTGGCGAATGTCATCGTTTTGCCTTTGGCCTTTCTGATTGTGGTTACGGGCACGTTGTCGTTGCTGGCGGCAGCTACGGGGGGATTAGCGTGGGCTATGCTTTTTAATCAGGCGAATTATGCGTATGTCGGGTTGTTGACCGAGGGTATGCGTTGGTTGGAGAGAATGCCGGGCGCATATCGGGAGGGAATGCATATATCACTGGGAGCGGTTTTGGTGTGGTATCTAGGGGTTGCGGTAGCTATCTGGGGGGGACAGAGGTATGTTTCGGGGATTTTGCAAAACCACAAAAATATCTCTTTATCTGAATATTAATTCATTGTGTAAGGAAAAATATGACATTTTTTTGTGAATTAGTATTGATTTCACAATTTTGCGGGCGCAAGATGCTGGTGAGGAGTCATTGCAGACGAGCAGAAGGGGGTTATGGTGAAAACCAGGGATTCCAATTGCCAAGTTTGCGCCTCGGGAGATGTACAGGGGATGGAAGGGGTGCAGTTCCGGGAATCCCCGTTCTCTATTCAATCTGCGGGTTCTGGGCACTCGGTTGATTGTGACGCAGCGAGTGCGGCACATGCGGATTGTGCTACCAGATGCCAGCACTACTTTGATCTATATGATCATGCCCCCTTGGGGTATCTGATCCTTTCCGATGATGGATGTATCAAGGAGCTAAATGCGACGGCTGCCAACATGCTTGGCATGGCCAAGGCTGATCTTTTGGCGCAACCTTTCGTGTCTTTGATTACGCCGAGGGATCGTGACGGATATCGGGTTCATTGCAAGGAATGCCAGCGCGTTCGCAACCAAAGACGGCGGAATGCCTTTGAGTTGCGCTTGGTTCGCAAAGATGGTCGCGCGTTCTGGGCGCATCTGGAGTCCGAGGCTTTTTTACAAGATAATGGAGCGTATGCGTGTCGCATTTTGGTTAGTGATATCTCGATGCCGCGATATGAACTGACCTATCAAAAAATGAGTCGTGATGTTTTGCAGTTATTGAATGCATCTTTGCCCCGTCGGGAATGTATGTCGCGCGTGGTATCTGTTATCAAGAGTTATACGGGCTTTGATTCCATTGGCATTCGTTTGCAGGATGGAGACGATTATCCTTTTGTTGCGAGCGAGGGCTTTTCTGCAGCGTTTCTGGAATTGGAAAACTCGCTACTTTCCTGCGATGCATCAGGTGAATTATGCAAAAATGTAGATGGTAGTTTGCGTTTGGATTGTATGTGCGGGCTTGTGCTTTCGGGTAAAACCGATGCATCGAATCCACTTTTTACAGCGGGTGGCAGTTGCTGGACAAATCATTCTGTATATGTGTTGGATCTGGACCCAGCAAAGGATCCTCGTTTGCATCCTCGAAACAATTGTATTCATTTTGGCTATCTGTCGATTGCATTAGTGCCTATTCGCGTAGAGGATAAGATTCTCGGGTTGATTCAATGTAATGACCGCCGTCGGGATCGTTTTTCCCTGCCGCTGATTCAACAGCTGGAAGGTTTTGCCACGCGCGTGGGGGAAGCGCTTGTACGGATTGAGGCTGAAGAGCAGCTACGTTTGAATGTTGAGAAATACTCGCGGCAAAATGCAATATTTGAGGCGCTATTTCATAATTTGCCAATGGGCGTCTTTATGGTGGAGGCTCCGTCTGGCCGACCTTTGATGGCGAATGAGGCCGCACTGCAGATGCTGGGTCGTGGTATTCTCTCCGACGCCAACAAAGACACCCTTTCGTCCGTATACCAAGCCTTTCGTGTGGGGACGAATGAAGCGTATGCGCCCGAGAAGATGCCGATTTGGCGTGGCATGGAGGGAGATTCAGCCGTAGTGGATGACATGGAGGTGGAGCGCCCGGATGGGACCCGCATCTGTCTGGAGGTGCATGGGGCTCCCGTGATGGATGAGGAGGGAAAGATATGGGCCAGCATCGTAAGTTTTGCTGATATTAGCTCACGCAAACAATCAGAATTGGCTTTACGTGACTCCAACGAAAAACTTGCCGTAGCAATGGAACGTGCGAATGAGTTGGCGCAGCATGCCAGGGAAGCCAACCGGGCTAAGAGCGAGTTCCTGGCGAATATGAGTCATGAAATTCGTACGCCGATGAATGGGGTGATTGGCATGGCCGAGCTTTTGCTGCATACGGATCTAACGGAAGATCAACGCCAGTATGTGAATTGCCTACACGGAAGCGGCAAACGTTTGCTTGGGTTGATTAACAATATTCTGGATTACTCAAAGATTGAGTCGGGCAATCTGACATTGGAACAAATTGATTTTGATCTTGCCGCTTTGGTTCGCGAGGTTGTTAGCGTATTGCGTGTACAGGCGCGAACGAAGGGCGTGGCGCTGAAGTGTCAAATTGGGGGTGATGTCCCGGTTGTTGTCAAGAGTGATCCCACGCGTTTATACCAGATATTAAACAACCTTATTGGCAACGCCATAAAGTTTACATCGCATGGGCACATACATTTGCGTGTTTCAGTGGTAGAAGTCGATGGCTTGGATATTGCGGATCAAACCGATGATTTGTTCTTGAAATTTGAGATTCGGGACACGGGTATTGGTATTGCTGAGGAGAAAATGGCATCTCTGTTCCAGCAGTTCGGTCAAGTTGATGGAACCATATCGCGACGGTTTGGCGGCTCGGGCTTAGGGCTTGTTATCTCTCATCATTTGGTTGATTTGATGGGTGGCGTTATGGGTGTGGAGAGTGTTGCTGGCAAAGGATCGACATTCTGGTTCGTTATTCCATGTACACCGGCATCGCGTGATTCGATATCAGGGCAGATAGAATTGTTCGAAGAAACGTCCTTTTCCGGTCTGGAGTCCGAGCCTTGGTTTGGTATGCCTGTGCTTTTGGTGGAGGATGACGCTGTCAACCAGATTGTAGCGGAGAGCATGTTGCGAAAGTTGGGGTGCGACGTTCATATTGCTGATGACGGCAATCGAGCACTGGATGCTCTTGCGGAACACCGTTATGGACTGGTTTTTATGGATATTGGTTTGCCGGGGATGGATGGTTGGGAGGTGTTGCATCGGATACGCACAGGACAGGTGCGAGACGGGCGCAACGCTGGCGTGCCGGTCATCGCTACCACGGCGCATGCCTTTATGGAGGATCGCGATTTGTGTTTAGCTGCTGGCATGAATGATTTCATGACCAAGCCAGTGTCGATGGCGGGGTTTCGGGATATGCTGCATAAATGGACGGAATCTATACGTACAGATGCAGCAAGTATGGATACGCAACCAGAGCCGGTTGGTGTCGATGTTTCTGCTGAGAGCCCCAAACGTGTTAAGGATATAATCGGTATGGTGCCTGTATTTGATCGTCAAGGCATGTTGGCGCGTTTGGATAACAATGCGCATATTGCCAAGAAGGTAATTGATGCGTTTTGGCTCTCGATGCCAGAGGATATGGTGGCTTTGCGAAAGGCCGTACATGCAGCTTCGCATCATCAGATCGGCACCGTTGCACACAAGATCAAGGGGGCGGCTGGATGCGTGGGGGGGGAGGTTATACATGCGTTGGCGCATGAAATGGAGATGGCTGCCGAACAGGCAGAATCTGCAGGTTGGTTATCTCAATTGATGGATGCACTGGAGAAGCAATGTAAGCGACTAAAAGTGGCGCACGAGAGGGGGATGAAATGAAACTGTTGATTGTTGATGACGACATCGTAGGAAGAATTGCATTACAGGAATTGTTGATGCCTTATGGGATTGTTCATGTAGCTGTTAATGGGGCCGAAGCGATTATGGCTTATCGTCACAGTCTGGAAGCGGGAAACCCCTACGATTTGATTTTTATGGATTTGCTTATGCCGGTGATGGGGGGACCGCAAGCTTTGGCAGAGATTCGTCAATTGGAACGTAAACGGAAACAACCGAAAGAATCATCTGCCAAAGTGATTTTAGTGACCGGTCTGCACGCAAGAAATGGTGCTGGGCGCGTCGGGCAGAAGCTATTAGCGCAAATGCAAGACCAGAGTGATGGTCATCTGGAAAAACCCGTGAAGAAGCAAGAATTGACTGAGCTGTTGCGTACATTGGGGGTGAAACCTTGATTGAAAGATGCCATGCCGATGCCTTGGTTTTTGCATAGTATTTGTCCGCAAGGCGGCATGGAATTGTGCCCTGCGTATTGTCCCGGTACGGAGTTTTCATCTAGTTGATCCTGTCTGGGCTTCTCTTTATAAAACATGCTCGAATGCATACTAGACATTGCTTTTGCATCCTGTGTACGACTAGAATGAAGGCCTATTCTTTTAGGATGCTACAGGGTGTTTTATGCGAAGCGATCAAATCGGTTTTTATTACAAGCGAATATCGGCGTTTTATCAGCGTTTGCGACAGCGTGGATTTGTGGCAGATTCGGTTCCTCTGCAAGCGGTATACAGAGTTTCAGCGGATCCTATTCCCTTTGCAGATCGTGAAGATGGAAGCTTTGCTCCGATTGCGGTGGGGGAGACTTGGGGGCATGCCTGGGATAGTGCCTGGGTTCATGTACAAGGAGAAATACCTTCACATTGGCCGCAGGATGCCGTTGTTTTGCGGATGAATGTGACTGGGGAGGCTTGCGTTTATGGCGCAGACGGATGCCCGTTGCAAGGGTTGACGGGTGGCTCTGTGTTTGTGGCAAACTATGTGCGAGAATTTTATCCGATCCGCGCGGAACAGCTGCTAAATCGGCAAATCGATGTATGGGTTGAGGCAGCGTGCAGTGGTTTGATGGGGATTCAGCGTGTGGCTGATCCGCCACCAGATGCGCCTACCCGGCATGGTCAAATGAATGCATCTCTGCTGGCACTGGAGGCGGTGTTGCTGGATGAGGTGTTTCGACGATTCCTGCTGGAGTTCGGACTTTTGTTTGACTTGCTGAAGGCTACGATATCGTTGAACCCCTCGGAAGGTGATCCGCTTGCTTCTTGGGGTGGTGCTAAGGTTTTGCCGGAAATGCCTCCGCGTCAGCGCAAGATTCTGGCGGGATTGAATAAGGCCATCGATGTGTATGGTGAAGATCCTGCGCAGGCGGCGGCCGCACGCGGGGTGCTTGCGCCGTTGTTGTCGGCTCGTGCTAATGCGTCGGATGCCGTTTCGATTGCGGTTGGGCACGCGCATATTGATACGGGGTGGTTGTGGCCGGTGCGGGAGTCGGTGCGGAAGTGTGAACGCACGTTTTCAACCCAAGTGAGCTTGTTGGAGCGGTATCCGGACTATGTGTTCGGCGCCTCGGCGGCGCAGCATTACGCTTTTATCAAGGAACGCCATCCTGCCTTGTATGAAAAAATCAAGGCCTTTGTTGCCGAGGGCCGTTGGGAAGTGCAGGGCGGCATGTGGGTTGAGCCTGATTGTAACTTGATCAGTGGCGAATCCATGGTGCGGCAGTTTTTACATGGTAAGAACTTTTTCCGGGATGAATTCGGGGTGGATGTGCGCAATCTTTGGATTCCGGATGTATTCGGGTATTCGGCTGCTCTTCCGCAGATTATGCGTCAGGCAGGTGCGGACTACTTGCTGACGCAGAAAATTTCCTGGAGCCAGTTCAATCAGTTTCCGCACAATACCTTCCGTTGGCGTGGAATTGATGGCAGTGAAGTGCTTACGCATTTTCCACCAGAGGACACGTACAATAGCGTGATGTCTGCGGGTGATCAGATCAAGGCGCAATCGAATTTTAAAGAGGGACATATCGTAGATGAATTTCTCTGTTTATTCGGGGTAGGTGATGGTGGTGGAGGCCCGAAGGAGGCGCATATTGAGGCCGCCCGGTTGATGGGTGATCTTGAGGGCGTTCCGAAAGTGCGCATGGGGCGTGCGGATGCCTTTTTCGAGCGTCTGGCGTCGCATGCAGATGAGCTTGCTTGTTGGGACGGGGAATTGTACCTCGAGTTGCATCGGGGCACCTTGACCTCGCAAGCACGTACGAAGCTTGGGAATCGGCGCTTGGAGCATGCCTTGCAGGAGGTGGAGTTTGTATACAGCGCCCGCCCGGATGTGACCTATCCCGCTGCGCAACTGGATCGGTTATGGAAGATTCTGCTGTTGAATCAGTTTCATGATATTTTGCCAGGGTCTTCGATCAAGCTGGTGTATGAACGCACGGAGAAGGAGTATGCGGAGGCATTGGCAGCATGCGAACAGTTGCTATTGGAAGCGGGAGATACAACGGATCAGGATTCGGTGACTGTCGTTAATGTTCTGGGGTGTGCGTATGAGGGGCTTGTTCGTTTGCCGTCATCGTGGCGGGACTGTGCTGTACAGATGCAGGATGGTGATACAGTTGCGGTGCAGGTGAAGGACGACGCGGTTCTCGGATGGGTTCGGTGTCCTGCGGCTTCCGCGATCGTGCTACAAAAGACTGCAACAAAAGCTGCACAGGTCGACCTTGCGGTCGAAGGGGATTCTGGTTTGGTGCTGGAGAATGACCTTGTGCGCTATGTTTTTGCCGAGAATGGGGTTTTGATATCTACGTATGACAAGCGTTTGGGGCGGGAGGTCCTTCAGGAGGGCAAGGGGAATGTCTTGTCGCTTTATCTGGACCGTCCTGCAAGCTGGGACGCATGGGATATTGATGTGGATTATGACAGGATCCGCTTGTCGGGGGCAGAAGCCGTTTCGGTTTCTCGTTTGCCTGATGGCAGCGTTTACCAAGGATTGCGCTTTGTTTTGCGGATTGGTCATTCGGAGATTCGGCAGGATGTGCTGTTGTATCATGGTAGTGCCCGGTTGGATTTCGTGGCAGATGTGGACTGGCAGGAACGACATAAAATGCTGCGGGTGGCGTTTGCCCCTATCGTGAAACCGCCGGAAGCGATCTGTGATATCCAGTTTGGTTATGTGAAGCGTCCGACCGTGGAGAATACTTCCTGGGATATGGCAAGATTTGAAGTTGCTGCGCATGAATATGTGGATCTCAATGATGGGCAATACGGTGCTGCTTTGCTGAATGATTGCAAATATGGGTATCGTGTTCTCGATGGTGTTCTGGATTTGAATTTGCTGCGGTCACCGACCTACCCGGACGCAGATGCAGATCAGGGTACGCATCGATTCACGTATGCGTTTCTGCCGCACACGGGGGATCTGCGCGGGGGAGGGGTCATTGAGGCGGCGCGCTGTCTGAATCAGGAACCGGTGGTTTTGCCGGGAAATCTTCCTGTTTTTATGCCGTTTGTTCTGGAGGGCGAAGGCGTTCGTTTGGCGGCATGCAAGCGGGCGGAAAAGTCCGATGACTTGATTGTTCGTCTGGTGGAGGAATATGGCGCGCATGGTGGTTGTCGTCTTGTGCTTCGCAATGGATTTGGTCTGGTGCCGTGCGACTTGCTGGAGTGGCAGGACGCTGGCGCATTGCCCGGATCAGAGCACGATATTTCCTTTAAGCCTTTTGAGATTAAGACCTTCAAGATTGTTGCGCTCGATTGAGTATGGTTATGGGTATTTGACCATGTAGCCACAGGATAAAGGAAAACCATTCCCCTATTTCGTAGGCACAGGGATATTCCTAGGAGATCATCACCAAAAGTATCGTTGATACTACGATTGATTGTTTTCCTTTTGGGCCGGTAGTGTGTAGACTGGGGCTTCTGATAATATGAAATGGAGAAAGTCGTGAAATTACTGACACTTTTATTGTTGGGGCTTTTGATTCTTGCTCCTGTACGGGGTGAGGATGCATTGCCGGTCGGGGTTGTGCATGAAGAGGCTTTTCAGCAGATGGAATTGCTGGCGGAAGTTTTGCTGCAAGTACGAAAAAATTATGTTGATGAGCTTTCATATGAGGATCTCTTGCAAGGGGCGATTCGCGGGATGTTGGGAGAACTGGATCCGCATAGTGCCTTTCTGGACAAGGAGTCTTACGCGAATCTACTGGAGGAGACGAGCGGCGTTTATGGCGGTATTGGTATCCAGATCGGCATTCGCGATAATGTGCTGACCGTTATTGCGCCGATTGAGGATACGCCGGCGTTTCGTGCGGGTGTGCAGTCGGGGGATCGTATTCTTTCGATTGATGGGGAGAGTACCTCGGGCATCACGTTGCGTGAGGCTGTGCGCTTGTTACGTGGTACAAAGGGTACGTCGGTTCGGATCACGATCATGGGGCGCGATGCCACAGAGGAACAGGATATTACGATTACGCGCGATCGAATTGAGGTTGCCAGCATAAAGGGAACGCGAATTCTAGGGAATGGGATCGGGTATGTGCGGATTACGCAGTTTGATTCTCTCTCGGCGCAAAAAATGCTGGAGGCGCTGGATGATTTAGACCGACAGGGGATGCAGGCGTTGATATTGGATTTGCGTGGTAACCCAGGGGGGCTTTTACAACAAGCAATCCAGACGGCGGGTTTTTTCCTGGCGGATGGGCTTCGGGTTGTTTCGACGTTAGGACGCAAGGATACAAACCGGGATTTGGTTTTTGATTCTGAGGGTGGTCTTTTTACAGAAATCCCGATGGTTGTGTTGGTCAATGGTGGGAGTGCCAGTGGAGCAGAAATTGTTGCGGGTGCTTTGCAGGATCATGGTCGGGGAATTGTGATTGGCGAAAAGACTTACGGTAAAGCATCTGTGCAGACGGTGATTCGGATGGGGTCTGGTGATGGTGCCACGGCGATCCGTTTGACTACAGCGCACTATTATACACCGCATGACCAGCAAATTCACGACAAGGGTATTATGCCGGATATTGAAATTCCATTGACACGTGAAGAGTGGCGCCGAGTACAAATACGCCGGATGCATCTTGAGTCGCCGGATGGTTATCCGAGTGAGGAAGTGGCGGAATATGCAGATGTGGTTGATCGTCAATTGCAGCGTGCGCAGGATTTGCTTGAAGCCTTGCTGATTTTTCAGAAGAAGCCATGAGGGTCCTAGGCATTGAAACATCGTGTGATGAGACTGCTGCAGCTGTGTTAGAAGCACCCTTGCAAGTCTGCTCTCATGTAGTGGCGAGCCAAATAGCATCGCATGGTCCGTATGGTGGTGTGGTGCCGGAGTTGGCCTGTCGAGAGCATGTAAAAGCGCTTCCCGTGGTTTTGGCCCAAGCTATTGCGGAGAGTGGTGGAAATTGGTCTGCGATTGATGCGGTTGCGGTAACATATGGTCCGGGGTTGGCAGGTGCCTTGTTGACGGGGGTATCGGCTGCACAAGCTCTGCATGCTTGCTTGGGGGTGCCGTTGATTGCCGTTAATCATTTGCATGGCCATTTGTATTCTCCTTTTCTGGCAAGCAATGCTCCTGCTCCCGAGACGATGTACCCTTTTTTATCCCTCATTGTTTCGGGAGGTCATACGTGTCTTGTGTATGTGGCAGGACCGAGAGCGTATCGTTTGCTGGGCACGACGGTGGATGATGCTGCCGGTGAGGCGTTTGATAAGGGGGCTAACCTGCTAGGGTTGGGATATCCGGGCGGGCATCGAATTGATGCTTTGGCAAAGGATGGCGATGCAACCTTTGTGCGTTTCCCACGCGGAACGGTTAAAGCAGGTTCGCAATTAACCGGTGATTTAGATGTTCGCTGTTGTTTCAGTTTTAGTGGTGTCAAAACGGCACTGCGGTATTATCTGGCGGATCATCCGCTTATGGCTGGAGAAAGCAGGCAATTGGCAGATGTTGCGGCGAGCTATCAGGAGGCCATTGTGGATGCTTTAGTCAGGCGCGTGGCGTACACGTTGGATCAGGTGAAGGTTAAGGCTCTGGCTGTTGGTGGCGGGGTGTCGTTGAATGGCCGTTTACGAATGGCGCTACAGGATCTTTGTGTTCAACGGGGTTTGCCCCTATTATTGACGCCACCAAGGTTTTGCGGGGATAATGCTGCGATGATTGCGGCCGTGGCAGAACTTGGGGCTGGGCGTGAAGTGGCAGATGTGAGCCAGTTGGATGTGGATCCTTCGCCGGAGGTGCTGTTCTAGGGTGTCGGGTCTCGAGGAGTCTATGGGTGACGGGAATATTATGGCGAACGTGCAGGAGTTGATTGCGTTGGGTGCTCCGGTGCATATGTCTGGCATTGGTGGCGTCGGAATGGCGGGATTAGCACTATTGCTCAAGGCCAGAGGCATTCCGGTTTCGGGATGCGATATGCAACCGGGACCTTTTGCTGAGGGCTTACGCGCAGCGGAGATCCCTGTAAGAGCCAAGCATGTTTTACGTTTTTCGCAACAACCGCCTGCGTGGGTGATTCGTTCAGCAGCCGTCAGAATGGAGCAGCCGGATCTGCAAGAGGCTTTATCGTTGGGGATACCGGTTTTTCGGCGGGGGGAAATATTGCCTGTATTGGTGGAGGGTGCCAAACGGTCTGTGGCCGTTGCAGGGACGCACGGTAAAACAACGACATCTACGCTGATTGCGCAACTGCTGCACCGTCTGGACCCTGCTTGGTGTATTGGCGGCGTCAGCGCGCAATAC
>SKVN01000148.1 GCA_007129405.1 Kiritimatiellia bacterium | reverse complement strand
TCGTCGCCGCTCTCGTAAACCGGACTCCCAGCACTTCGACACAAGCTACAGCCCCGCATCATCCGAGCGCGTTCGGGACCTGGGCTTACTGTGACTTCATCGCTATCGCGGGGAAGCATGGCGGGATGTTGTTTGTTTTTGATCGTAAAATGCACGTTTGTTGGTGCTCTGTTATGTGATACGTTATGATTGGGGTGTCTTTAAAAGCGTTATAAAGTATGCGTAGTTTGGAAATCAGGAGGGTAGGATGCGTTTGTTTGTACTTGTGGGGGTGCTTGTGGTGAGCAGCGTTATGCGTGGGCAGTCGGAACCGGTGCACGGGTTGGTGGGGTTGCGACCCTTGCCAAGGACAGCGGCAATGGATCATAGTCACAATCACGGAGGTTCGTGGGCTGGCACACCCACTTATGCGGAGCAGCAGGGGAATTATCCTTTTGTGGCCGAGCATCTGGATGTTGTCAAAGATTGGTTGGATGGGGATTTTAAAACCAGAAAAGTGTTTTTTGAGCATTATTGGGGGCTGGATGCAAAGCGCGATGACTTGGACCCGCAGAAGAACTTGCTGATCCGGACGATTCGCAATTGGGAATCCAAGGGCGGCGAAGTCGTGCACATTCTGATTTGCCGCGAATACCGGCTGGCGATTCAGCGGGGATACACCGATGCCCTGCCGGGCCCCTTCAAGGAGGATACCCGGATCCTGTATGAAAAGGATGTGGATGATATCCGCGCCCTGTTCAAGGCTGCGCATGAACAAGGTTTGACAAAGTTCGATAATTACAAGCTGATCATGATGGTGGAGCATCCGTCATTTTTTGCGGAAGATGAACGTTTTTTGCCGATCATGGAAAAGGTCGAGGGGATTGCCTATGAATCCCACCAGTTCAATCGTCACTGGCCCCTGGAGAGTGGCTGGTCAAAACCCGAACCGGTGATCAAGGGCGCAAAGTGGACTTTGGAACAAGGCAAGGAGTATATTTTCTATTATGGTCCCATCCGGTATCAGCCAAGGCGTCACCCCGGTATTGAGCGGCAGTGGCTCGAAACCTATTGGGAGAGGGGGCTACCCAAGCATCACCCGCGAATGCATTATTACCTCAACACCTTTCCGCACGAGAGCGCACGACAGCGCCCGGTCGGCCCCGAGACGGATCCAGATTCTACGCTCGGTTTCACCAAGTGGCTGATCGAAGAGATCAAGCAGCCCGGACGTTCATTGTGAATTTGTGTATGGAATGGTCGCGAGCTTGTCGGCCATGGATTAGGATATGACCTTCATCTCCCGAAGACTTCCTTTCTCCTTTTGTTCGCGATGTCCAGTGGATAGTATCTTCATGATAATTCGCCTGTAAACAGCATTTTGGTAAGGATTGATATGAGTCAACTGCGGATTGGGGTCATTGGGGCAGCGGGGCGCGGCGGGATGGCGCAGCATTGGCATGATCCCAATGGGCGATCTGTTGTTGTTGGCGCGGCCGATGTACATGAATCGGCGCTGGGCTGGTTCCACCGTAATGTGAACGAAAGTGGTTTTACGACTTTAGACTACCGGAAATTGCTCGACCGCAAGGATGTCGACGCGATTGCGGTGATGAGCCCTGACTTCACGCATGAGCAATATGTGTGCGATGCCTTCGCGGCGGGTAAACATGTATTTACCGAGAAACCGATGGCGATCACGACGGAGGGTTGTGACCGCATGCTGCGTGCCTGGGTGGATTCCGGCAAGCAGTTCATGATCGGATTCAACATGCGCTACATGAATATCTTCCGTGTTATGAAGGATGCCATCGATGCCGGTTCGATCGGGGAACCCAAAGCTGTCTGGGTACGCCATTTTGTGGGACCCGGTGGCAATTGGTACTATCATGACTGGCATGCCACGTCGCGCAATTCGACCGGCTTATTGCTACAGAAGGCCTCGCACGATATCGACATGATTCATTGGTTAACGGGGCAATACACGAAGCGTGTGGCTGCCAGCGGCGCCTTGCAGTATTATGGTGGCGACAAACCAAATGATTTGCGTTGTCCCGAATGTCCCGAAAAGAACCAATGCGTTGAATGTCAGCTCCCGAAGAAGCACCGGCTCGGTGGCAATACCATGGATCAGTGCGTGTTCCGCAAGGAAGTAGATGTCGAGGATCACAGCATCATGATGATGGAATTGGATGGCGGCATCCATGCCAGTTACATGCAATGTCATTTCACGCCCGACTACTGCCGTAACTATACGATCATTGGCACCGAAGGACGCATCGAAAATCTGGACGACACCAGCAAGGTTATCGTGCGCATGCGTAACCGTTCGGCACGTTGGCAAAATCTGGCCAATCATGATTTAACGGTTAAGCCTGCGGAAGGGGGGCACGGTGGTGCCGACCCGCTTATTTGCGCCGATTTTGTGGATATGGTTCTGGAAGGCAAGCGGCCGTTGGCGACACCGCTCGCCGGTCGTATGAGTGTTGCCGCCGGTTGTGCCGCTACCTGGTCGCTGCGCAATCAATGGCAGCCGGTCGTGATCCCGCCGATCCCGGCGGATATTCAAAGTAAGATTTACTGACAAGCAGCCTGCGAACTACTTGGTATTGTAACCGACGACGTGGCGCGCTGGCGCTCCATGCTGGCAAGACTACCCGATTATGAGATCAATGGGGATGCGCGATGAAAGAGTGGCTGCATCCTTCTTTTGAGGATAACTATCGCCGCCGGAAGCAGTCGCACCTTTAACCGGTCTTTCCTGGGCTGGAGGTTACTGCCGAATGCAACCCCGCAATCTACGAGGCTTGTCGGGTGGCGGTGGAGACGCGTTTGGTTATCGGGTTGGGCAGTCAGACCGGCTGGTCCATGGCGCACATGGCCAATATCTACGCGCGACTGGGGTTGGGCGATTGCGCGTTGGTATGCCTGGAGATCCTTGCCCGTGGCAGCATAGGACGTACCCTGTCCCATAAGAGGTGTTTGGCGAATTGTGCCAGTGTGGCACGCCCAAGGGGAGTCGAACCCCTCTTGCCAGGATGAAAACCTGGAGTCCTAACCGATAGACGATGGGCGCATTGGTTTGCTAACGGGCATGCAAGGTATCATGGTGTGAGGGGGGAAGCAAGTGTAATTTGGGAGAATTGCGTTTGG
>SKVN01000071.1 GCA_007129405.1 Kiritimatiellia bacterium | reverse complement strand
TGGCCCGAAGCCTTGCCGCAGGGGATTCGGAGCGGGTATCAACCGAAGAACTTTCACACCATACGGGTGTACCTTATCGGTTTTTGCGTAAGATTGTCCTTAAACTGGTCCGGGCTGGCATTGTCGAGAGTCGCCGCGGCAAAAACGGAGGGCTTCTTCTCGGTCGTTCGCCCAGAGATATCTCGCTACTGGATCTTATGCAAGTTGTGGAGCCGGAATCGGTACTGCTTAATCAATGCATGGTCCCAGATAGTATACCCTGCCAGCACCAGCATTCTTGTGGCTTGCATAAAGCATTGGGTAAAATCCAATTTTCCTTGCAGCGTGATATGGCTGACGTAAGCCTGATGGATATGACGCTGCCGCAATCCGCTTCCGCTATTGTCCACCAGTAGCAGTGGTGCGCTCGATAGGCCTTCATTTTTTTTATTTTTTTTCTTGCCTATCCTCGTGGCGTTCGTTTATACACGGATAAGTTGATTATAAAAGTAATGTATATGTTTGGGGTTTTCATGTTACGCGTGTCTTCGAAAAGTCGGTATGCCGTTCGCATCATGGTTCATTTAGCGCAGCAAGGTTTGCATGCGTCTCCTGCGCGTAAGCAGGACATAGCGGCATCGGAGGAGATATCGGCCGATTATGTGGAGCAGATTCTGATTCGGTTACGCGGCGGCGGGTTGGTGACGAGTCATCGTGGTGCGCGGGGTGGTTTTACGCTGGCACGTGAACCGCATTTGATACGGGTGTTGGATGTGGTCGAGGCGGCGGAAGGGAATTTGGCCTTTGTGCCGGAAGAGGAGGCGCTGAGTGGGCATGCCACAATTGCGGCGACGAGCCAGATGTGGCATGCCGCACAAGCATTACTGGAGGGAAACCTTGCGGATGTGACCATCGCCGGATTGGCGGCAGAGGCTGATAAGCTTCGGCAAGGAGCCCAATTATTGTACGACATTTGAGGTGATTTTCATGCGCTGACCGAAGTACGGCCACGCGGTTTAGTTCAGGCATATACATTGTGGTAAAAAAGAGGAGGGGGTTGAGATGGCAACAGGGAGTCATGTGGAGACGTTGAGTTTGCATGCGGGGCAAGAGCCGGATCCGGCAACGGGTTCACGCGCGGTTCCGATTTATCAAACAACAAGTTATGTGTTCAAGGACACCGAGCATGCGGCCAATCTTTTTGGTTTGCGGGAATTCGGTAATATATATACGCGTTTGATGAATCCGACGCATGATGTTGTGGAGAAACGTATTGCCGCGCTTGAAGGTGGCGTTGCGGCCCTTGCGACCTCTAGTGGTATGGCGGCAATATTTTTGTCGATTCACACGATTGTGTCGGCTGGCGATCATATCATTGCCTCGTCCTCCCTCTATGGAGGAACCGATACGCTGTTTCGTCATACGTTTCCGCGTTTGGGAATTACAGTGACTTTTCTGGATGATATCAGCCCGGAAAAAGTGACGGCAGCCATCCAGCCGAATACGAAAGCCGTGTATATGGAAAGTTTAGGTAATCCGCGGGGGGATGTGCCGGATTTGGCGGGAATTGCGGCTGCGGCACATGCGGAAGGCATTGCCACAATTGTCGATAATACCTTTGCGCCGATTCTCTGCAGGCCGATCGAACACGGTATTGATATTGTGGTGCATTCATTGACCAAGTGGATTGGGGGGCATGGGACGTCGATCGGTGGTGTCATTGTTGATAGTGGCAAATTCGATTGGGGATCGGGGCGTTATCCTTTGTTTACGGAGCCCGATGCCGCCTATCACGGGTTGGTGTATTGGGATGCATTGCGAGATGTTCCTGGCATGGGGAACATAGCGTTTATTATTCGTGCCCGGGTGGACGGGATGCGCAATATTGGAATGTGCGCGAGTCCTTTTAACTCCTTCCTGGTGCTACAAGGCATTGAAACGCTTCCGCTGCGTATTCAGCGTCATTGCGAAAATGCGTTGGCCTTGGCCGCGTGGCTCAAGCAGCGTCCGGAAGTGGATTGGGTTGCTTATACGGGATTGCCAGAGCACGCCTACCATGAGCAGTCCAGGAAATATCTCAAAGGGGGCTTTGGTGCTGTTTTGGGGTTTGGCATCAAAGGTGGTGCCGAAGCAGGGGCGCGGTTCATTAACGCCGTGAAGCTGGCGAGTCACCTGGCCAATGTTGGCGATGCCAAGACACTGGTGATACATCCGGCCTCGACGACGCATCAGCAAGTTTCGCCTGAAGATCAATTGGCCTGTGGGATTACGCCGGAATTTGTGCGCGTGGCGGTTGGTTTGGAGAATATTGCCGATATTCAGGCCGATTTTGCGCAGGCGTTGGAAGCCGCCGTGGCGTAAGGAGAAGGTAGGACGTGGCCAGATGATGCTGCGTTGTAACTTGTGTCGAGGTGCCGGGAGTTCGGTGAACGAGAACGGCGACGCGAACGGCGGACGATTTTTGCTTTGCTCTCCCATGTCCGCCGTCTTGTCCCGCATAGCTCGAAGAGCGACGTGGGAAGCTTCAGCGAAGGATCGTTATCCGTTCTCGTCGCTCTCTCTCGTAATCCGAAAAAAGTCTGCAGTCTGTGGTCTGTAGTCTGCGGTCTGAACTTGAAGTCACGGTTCAGTGGGGATTGTGCTGACGATGTCGGTTTTGGTTTCGAATGTGCGGTCGGGTCCGGCCGATCGCACTTCGATTCCGGTCTCGGTGATGGAATAGCGGTATGGGGTTCGCCACGGGTCCGGTTGGATCAGATTTACATAGTGACCATTCCAACCCTCGACATCGAGATTGCGCACGAGGGCAACTAAACCTTCTTTTTCCGTTGGAAATCGCCCGGTGTCTTTCTGGAAACGTTCCAGCGCAGCGGTAAGAGCATCGATTTCGCGCCAGGTTCTGGCGATGGGGTCATCCTCCACGGTTGGTGTTTCTGGTTGGGTTTGGAATTGGCTGGTCAGCAAGGATCCCAGAATGATGAATACGAGGATGATGCTGCCAAGGATCGTGGGGTTTTTGCCGGGGCGGAAATTCGGTAGTGAGCGGGGCAGGATCTCCTCTTCGGATTTATGCTTTCGTTTTTGCGACTTGGGATATGCATCTTTGGGCAACAGCATCACCCGACCACAATGCGGACAGTGCGGCTGGGGCTGTTGTCCCAATTT
>SKVN01000003.1 GCA_007129405.1 Kiritimatiellia bacterium | reverse complement strand
CCTTGCAGGGCTTGCATTAAAGGAGAGTCCGGGTACGCCGTAAGACCCCGTTCCAATACTTGTGTCGCGAAGTCATGCCGCTCCGCGATCATGCCCAACTCGACGAGGTTGTGCAACGCCCAGAAGTGGTTCGGTTCGAGGCGCAAGATGGTCTGGAATTGCTGTGCGGCTTGATCGCGTTGGCCCATGGCGCGGAGGCCATTGGCCGAAACCTCCAGCATGGCAACCAGTTCATTTTTGACGACGGGATTTTGTGGTGCAATCGTATGGGCTTCTGCCAGTTTTTGATATGCTTGGTCTTGCTGGTTTTGTGCACGGAGCACACCTGCTTCCAGCATGAGGCGCACGGCTTCGTGCTCGGTTTGCAAACGCTCTGCGGTTTCGTTATCGAGCCCGATTAACCACTCCTCCGGTATCGGCGTAAAGACGCTTAGCAGCGCGCTTTGATTCTCATCGGGTGTATAGATCATGGATTTTTTCGGTACAGAGAATTCGATATATGGGTTGTTGTCGGTATTGATTAACCCTTCAAGGAAATGCACTTGATCGCGCAGATCGGCCACAAACATGCCAAGTATGGTTTCGGGTGATAAAAATCCTACCTCTTCGAGAGATGCCCGGACCGTGGGAATTTCGAAGTTTCGCCGGAGTACATCTGGATCGAGTATCATATCTTCTTTGAAACCAAGCAGCAGGGTATCGGTTCCCGTGAAAAACAGTGCTGACTGGGGAAACACATGTGAAAAGGTCCTGACAATCATGAGATAGTCATCGGCGGACATTTCATACATGGGAACCCACTGGCACATGATGCCCCCCGGTGCCAGGCGGTCTTGTGCCAACTGAAAATAGTTAGCGGTGAATAGATGTGCGGCCCCACCGACAACTGGTTCAAATGGGTCCGCGGAAATCACGTCGTACCGATTCGTGGTAGAGAATAAGTGATTGCGTCCATCATTCACTGTCACAATGGCTTTAGGGTTATCGAGGATATTGTGATTCAGGTTGCCCCAGAACCGCGCAGCGGTTTTGACAGCGGGCTCGATTTCAACAACTTCCAGATGTTTGACAGGGTAACAACCAAGCGCACCAAAACTGACACCTGCTCCTAGCCCGACATTTACGACACTTTTAGGATCAGGGTGAAAAAGCATGGGAAGGTGGCCGATCATACGCTGGACAACCATGCCGCGACTTGATTGGTCGGCTTCTGTTTTGCCATCCACGCAGAAATACTTTTGTTCGTGAATTCCCAGATGGACGGAAACAGTTGAAGAGAGTGCTTCCTCGTAATGCAGGAGACGGTCAGCCATGATGGTTTCGCGCAGGGTGACGCGCTCGTCACGGACGAAGTTAAAGGGGCTGAAGAATGCACCGGCGGACAATAATTCCTGATTCCAATGGGGGGGGGTGAGTGCGAGCAATATAACGGTGCAGGAAGCTGTTACAATTGCCACGGCCCGCAACGGTTGGTTTGCTTTTTGCAGGACGAGTGTTATGAGACCAAAGAAGCCGATAACGATTCCTAGCAACAGGAGGGATTTCTCGATTCCGAGGTTCGGGAGCAGGATAAACCCGCCGGCAAATGCTCCCAGCATGGCACCGATGGAATCGAGTGCAAACAGGGTGCCTGTCACACCGGATGAGCTGTTTTCTTCGCGACGTACAGCACGGGTGGCGGTTGTGAAGATGATGCCAAACCCGAGCGCAGGAATGGCTAAATGCGACAAAGAGATCAGAAATCGTGCGCGCGTCATGCTGGCCCAAGTAAATCCGTATCCAAGAAGGTGGTTGAGTAGGAATTCCGGGCTGCGATCGAAAAGGTAGAGAGAGCCGAAGGTATAGAGGCCAATGCAAGCCATTGTGCCGGCGAGTAGAAGCATCAGGTTCTTGATTTTATCGAGAAATGGCGAGATCAGCAGGGATCCGAGGCTGATTCCCAGCAGGAAAACAGCGAGCATGACCGTGAAGGAATAGGTCGTGGATCCAAACACAAGGATCAAAGCGCGAAACCATATGACTTCTAATGCTAATGAGATAAACCCACAGAGAGTTGCGGTTATGACGGCGTAGCGTGAGAGTGCTGGCATATCGCGAAATGGATATTTCGGGCGTTTCGGTTCTGGTGTTGGCTGAGGTACGGTGGCCTTGTAGGCGAGTAGCCAGGCACCGAAACCAGCGATCAAATCTGTTGATGCCGCAATGATGTTGGTGTTGGTTAGACCGACGGCCGGGATCAGGAAGAATCCACTGGATAAGACACCTGCAACGGCTCCGAGCGTGTTGATGCCATAAAGCCAGGCTAGGCGATGGCCAAAGTCTTCTTGTCGGTGTGCGAGTGCTCGAATGAGAACGGGAAGTGTGCCGCCCATCAGCAGCGTGGGTAAGATAAGGAGCAAAAAGGCTAAAATAAATCGTAATGGGGTGAGAAAAATCAGTTCATCCGAGATATTGCGATAGGCAAAGCGGTAGACATGCTGAAGCCCCTGAAACAGAAAAGGCAGAATCAGGGCGTAGGCGGCGATTCCCCATTCGAGAAAGGCAAAGCAGCGCAAGGGATTTTTGATCCGCTCGGCGTAACGTCCAAAGATGTACGCACCTAGGGCAAGTCCTGTCATGAATGCCGTGAGCACGGTTGTGCCCGCGTAAATGGTGTTGCCAAATATGAATCCTAAATGTCGCATCCAAAGTAATTGGTAGACTAGGGCAGATAATCCGGAAAAGAAGAAGATGATAGAAATCAAAGTCATAAAACGATCCTTTACTTTTGACGAGAATGAAGGGCGAATCATACGCCCTAATCATGATATAGGTCAATAAAAAGGGCGCAACGCATGGCGTAAACTTCTGTTGTTCGTGAGAGGGCTGGACTAAAGCGAAGAATTTCGATTCGTTATTGCCGTGTCGACCCGTTCATATCGATGCACGACAAAGTTGCGGAATTGAATCTAAAAAGAGCAGTTCGGTAAGCTCAAAAAAGAGATTGAGGCGAAAGATTATGGCAAAAGATTAAGGAATAAGGCGTTTGCTCCCTCGTCTTTCGCCCTTATCTGCACCTATTAGGAGCAAAGCAGGGAATCGTTTTTAATTTTATAAACCACATATGTTCAACTACATACAAGGATATGATTCAACTGCGGAGCAGTTGAACTGCTCT
>SKVN01000002.1 GCA_007129405.1 Kiritimatiellia bacterium | reverse complement strand
GTAAAGCCTGGATCGTGTTGGTATGGGTCCAATCGGTAATGGTATTGTTGTCGGCGCCACCCATCCAGTTGCGATTTGCGGGAGTGGGGTTGCACCAATTAACATCCATGTGCTCGTGCTGTACCCAGCGCCAGATTACGTTGCCGTCGCGATCTACTTCCATGAGTTCGTCTCCGAATACGCGGGCCGCGCGGCGTGCCGGATTGGTGATGCGTTCGCGGTAGGCATCGGGCAGGTAGGCATGGCAAATGAGGAAGATGGTGCCTTCATCGGTAGGCCAGAAATCGTGGTGCGCAAAGCTGGCGGGACGATAGGACCAGGTTTCATGTCCTTGCCAATCGAACTCCACGACTCGGCTTTCAACACCATTATGGCCAAATAGGAGCGTGACTCGTCCGTTTGCAAGCAATCGAGCGCGGTGGATGAACCCTTTGTATTGATTCGTATCGATATCCCATTGGTGGAATATCGTTCCGTCCATGTCGATGAGCTTGACGACGCCAGTGCCGGATATGAGGTTGTAGCCGTCGCTGCAACGTTTGGGTTTATAGATGGTCGTACCGGTGGGGAAGATGCTTTTCATGGGGGATACCTAGGTTGAAGGGCAAAGAGCGGACGCAAAGGATTGCGTCCCTCCAGAATACTGTGGAGGGCGGCAGTCCTCTGCCGCCGTGATGGCAAGACTTTCGGTTGTTAGGCTTTGTGGGGTGATCGTTTGCGTTTTGCCTAGGGGGAGGGAGAGGGCGATGGAGGCATCTGTGTATGAGATGATGCAAGGTTCGCCACGCAGGCTTGTAATGGTTGCGGATTCCAGTTTGCCCTGTTGCCATGTCAGGTCTATTTCGAACCCGCCTCGGCAGCGTGCGCCCTTGAGTTTTCCTTCCGGCCATGCGTCCGGCAGGCAGGGCAGCAAGCGAATGTGCCAGGGCTTGTTTGGCTGCGTGGGCAAGTCGGATTGTACGATCATGGCGATGACCAGTGCTGGCAATCCGCCGGAGATGTCCATATTGAGCACAGCGGGTTCGTCGTCGCGATTGTGTTGGGAGACCATGATGGGCGACCAATAGTTGTTAACCAGATACTCGATAGCTTCGTAAGCTAGTGCGGTATCACCCAGATGGGCAGCAGCCATGCCGGTTTGCGTGTAGCCGAACGCCATGAACCCCCCGTTCTCGTAGCGGCGGTAATCCATGCGCTTATCAATGGCTACGCGGCAGGCGGTCTTGAGATCATCGCTCGCGGCGATCTCGGGGTCCATGCCGTAATAGAGGGGATACAGGTGCGAGGCGTGGCGATGCTCTTCATGGTTTTCGATTCCGGGCCAGGACCATTCTTTCAAGGCTCCATTGGCTCCAATCTGGTAGGCGGGCAATTTGGACAGCATGTTGCGCCACTTGGTAACTTGCTCTGTTGTTGCACCCAGTTCTTTTTGCAGCAGCAATAGATTGCGCAAAAGCTGTTTGATGGCGGCAATGGTCATGGTAGCGTTCGGTGCCATCCAGTCGTTGCCCACCTCATTTTCGGGAGAGGTGTCCGGTGCCAACACATAGACGCCATCTTTTTCGAGCGTCAGATAGTCCTCGTAGAAGGCCGCAGCATCCAGCAGAAAGGGCTTGAGGTTCTTTTGCAGAAAAGTTTGATCCCCCGTGTACAGGTAATAGTCATAGTATATCTGGGCAAACCAGGCTGCACCCGCAAACCAATAGACGCCGGGGAAGTCATGATGACGCTGCTTATAGGCAAGAAAATGGGTGCGACCATGGGTGCTGGATCGCCAAGGGATGAGTGGACCCCTGAATCCGAGCAATTCACGGGCGTTATCGCGGAAGTCATCCATCAGCGAGTCGAGATAATCCATCAGCGATTGCTGGCATTCGTAATGATTGGAACATAGGCTGGCCGCGACCATGGATTGAACGTTACCGTTGAGGGTATAGTCACCCGACCAGCAGGGTTTCCAGGTGCCCGTCCATACCCCTTGTAGGGCGGGGGGCAGTTTGCCGGTACTGGCAATGATGCCATAGCGCGCGGCGGCAAAAGCTTTTTCGACAAGTGCAGGGTTGGTTGCGCCGACTGATGAGCTGGCTTGAAGTGTTTCGCCGCTGACGCATTGTTCGTCGCGAGAGGAAAGCTGCAAGCTGCAGCGGCTGAACATTTCGCTGTGGATTGCCGCATGGGCCTTTAGCAGGGCATCGTAGTCTGCGGGGATTCGTAATAAATCACTCGTCAATTCGTCTAGCGATAGAGGGTCGTTGTGTCGGTCCGGTACTGTCCGGATGAGTAACAAGACTTCCGTGGCATCGTGGATGTAGAGTTGATTCCCAGAGATCTCGACCTCACCGCCTTTTTTGAGGATACGTGCAGCCGTGGCGCAACCATTGATGGGCTGGTCGTCCCAGCGCTGCTTGAAGAACATACGGTGCGTGAGGATATTTTCAGTGACTGTGCCTGCGCAATGATCAATCGTTTTTTGGTAGATGTCGTGGTCTTTGGGATCGGTTGGTGGCTCATATGCGATTTCGCGCAGTCCTAATTGAAGATTGCGTTTATCGCCGCGCGGGCTTTTGATGCGGACAACCAGTATGTCGTGCGCGCGCGAAACGAAGAAGTGGCGATGGTATAGGTCATTATCATCTTCCCAGGCTACGCAGGCTTCACCTGTCTCGAAGTCGATCGAGCGCATGTAGTGCTTTGGTGGGAGAGCAGCAGGCATGCAAAGATCGAGTGCGCAGGCTCCGACGAAAGGATTGGTTGTGTTGTAGCGAGGAAAGTCTGACTCTTCCTTGATGCGGCGGATGAAAGCTTGTGCTTCTGCAGAGCGTCCCTCGACAACAAGCTGGCGGATTTTCTCGAAGTGCGGTCTAACGGGCAAATAGCCGTGGAATGGGTACAGCGGCAGGAAAAGTTCCTCGTGGCTGAGTACGAGCTCTTCGTTTCGCGTACGACAGAATGCTAGGGCACCTTGGGCTCCATTGCCAACCACGGTGCCGAAATCCCATTTCTTGGCGGGTTCGGCGCTGACGCAGCCACATTCAGGATAGAGGATCTGCAGTCGTTGCAACGTGGCTGCGAGCTCATCATTGAGGGTGACATTATGATCTTTATTGCCTAGCGTGCTCATTTCTATGACTGGAAACTAAAGGTTGCACAGGCCATTGTAAAGTTGAGACATAAGCG
>SKVN01000100.1 GCA_007129405.1 Kiritimatiellia bacterium | reverse complement strand
GGAAGAAATGCATTGATGCCGCACATCTTTTTGGTTGCGACATCGTTGCAGGTTTCACCGGACGCCTGAGAGGTAAGCGTATTGATGAGAGCATCGGGCAGTTCAAAAAAGTGTGGACACCGTTGGCCAGGCGTGCGGGCGATAAAGGCGTTAGGATCGCATTTGAAAATTGCGATATGGGTGGAACTTGGGCCTCGGGCGACTGGAATATTGCGCATAACCCGACGGCTTGGGAAATGATGTTCGATGCGGTTCCTGCCGACAATCTTGGTTTGGAGTGGGAGCCCTGTCATCAGATGGTTAGCTTGATCGATCCGATGCCGCAATTGCGCAAGTGGGTCGGTAAAATCTTTCATGTGCATGGTAAGGATGCAACCGTCCATTGGGATGTAGTACGCACCTATGGTGTGCATTCCTCCATGCATGCAGATGTTGCCTTGCCCGGACAGGTACAGGCCGTGCCTCCATTTGCTTACCATCGCACGCCTGGATACGGCGATAGCGCCTGGACGGCGATCATTTCAGATTTGCGCCAGGGCGGCTTCAAAGGCTGCATCGATATTGAAGGCTGGCACGACCCCGTCATGTGCCGTGAACTGGAGATGAGCGGACAGGTACGTGCACTGAACTATTTGAAACAATGTCGCGGTGATTTTATTCCCAATCCGGTTGTGTAAGTTCGCTAAAGAATGCTGACAAGGCAAAGTACACTTGTTAGGATTGCGAATAAGTGGAGGAAAACATAATGACCTACTTAAGCGAACGAATTACTGTCGATCAGGAACAGTGTGGCGGTCGTCCTTGCGTCAGGGGCATGAGAATCCGCGTCGCGGACGTATTGGACCTCTATGCAGCAGGGTTGAGCGCAAATCAAATACTTGAGGAAATGCCCGATCTCGAGCAGGGAGACCTGACGGCATGCCTGAAGTATGCTTTGGGGCGTATTGACCACCCGGTATTGGCGGCATGACAATCTGGATTGATGCACAGCTTTCGCCGTCCTTGGCCAAATGGATTACTGTAAATTTGGGTTTTCCCGCCATCGCTGTGCGTGAATTAGGGCTGCGGGACGCAAAAGATTTCGAGATATTTCAAGCCGCTCGAGAAACCAACGCTATTGTCCTGACCAAAGACTCTGACTTTCCTCATTTGTTGTCTCAGCACGGGCCTCCACCGCAAATCTTATGGTTAACATGTGGCAATACCTCGAATGATAATGTTTGTCGAATTCTGGCAAGACATTTGTCTACGGCCGTGGACCTGCTGCAAGCTGGTGAGTCATTAATTGAAATGAAGTGATCGTTATTGGGTAGAAAATTGAAATGTGGTGGCCTTTTTTGTGTCACTTCAAGCAAACCTTAAGGAGACGCATGAACCGTAAATTGCGAATGGGGATGGTCGGCGGAGGGCCTGGGGCATTTATTGGCGATGTGCACCGGAAAGCCGCTTGTTTTGATGGGGGCGTGGATTTGGTGGCAGGATGCTTCAGCCGTTCGGCCGAAAAATCCAAGGAGATGGCTGCCGAGCTGTACCTTGATCCGGGGCGTTGCTATGCGGCATATGACGAGATGGTTACCGCGGAGCAGAAACTACCCGAGGGGGAGCGGATCGACTTTGTGTCCATTGTAACGCCGAATGACAGCCACTTTGAAATTGCGAAAGCATTTCTAGAAGCCGGATTCGATGTTGTGCTCGACAAGCCCATGACGTTCGATTTGGATCAGGCCATTGCGCTGCGTGAAATTGTACGCAAAAGTGGTCGAGTGTTTGCCCTCACGCACAACTATACCGGTTTCCCCATGGTTAAACTTGCCCGTGATCTGGTGCGGCAGGGCAAGCTTGGAACAGTCCTTAAAATTGTGGTTCAGTATCCACAAGGCTGGTTGATTAAACCGATTGAGCGCGAGGGGGCCAAGCAGGCGGAATGGCGTACCGACCCCAAACGCAGTGGTGCTGCAGGCTGTATGGGCGACATTGGTACACATGCCGAGAATCTGGCCGAGTATATTACCGGGCTCCGTATCAAGGAAATCTGTGCGGATCTGGGGACTGTTATAGAAGGCCGCGTTCTCGATGATGATGCCAACTGTCTTGTGCATTATGATAACGGTGCTCGCGGATTGCTCTTTGCCAGTCAAATCAGTGTAGGCGAGCTCAACGGGTTGCGTATCAATGTGTATGGCAGCGAAGCTTCGTTGTACTGGCGGCAGGAAGACCCCAACGAGCTGCATGTATATGCGCCCGACGGAACGATTTGCACCTATCGCCGTGGTACCGATGCCATTGGTGAATTATCGTTGGCGGCTGCCAGAGCTACGCGCCTCCCGTTTGGGCATCCCGAAGCATTCTATGAAGCCTTTGCAAATGTATACAAAAATGCCACCGATACAATGCGTGCACGCATAGATGGACGCGAGCCTGACGCTCTCGAATTAGACTTTCCGGGTATTGAAGATGGTGTGCGTGGCATGCAATTCATCGAGACGGTGGTTGCCAGCAAGGGACAATGGATCGCGTTTCCAGGAGCATAAAAGAAAAGGGTGGAGACAATGAGCAGACCAGTAACATTATTCACAGGGCAATGGGCAGACTTGTCATTGGATGAGTTGGCACGGATGGCCGCCGACTGGGGCTATGATGGTTTGGAGCTAGCGTGCTGGGGGGATCACTTCGATCCGGAAAAAGGTGCCCGCAGCAAGAGCTATTGCGAGGATCGCCATGCACTATTGGCTAAATATGGTTTGCAGTGTTGGTCCATTTCGCATCATTTGGCGGGTCAGTTGGTGTGCGATAACATTGATGCGCGCCACTATCAGTTCTTACCGCCGGGTGTGAAACATGATCCCAAGGCTGCACGCGCTTGGGCGGTAAAAACCATGAAGCAGACAGCAAAGGCCGCCGCCAATATGGGGCTTGGTGTAGTCAATGGCTTCACAGGCTCCCCCATCTGGCATTTGCTGTATTCCTTTCCGCCTTGTTTGCCCGGGCAGCTGGATGACGGCTACAAGACTTTTGCCAAGCTCTGGACGCCTATTCTAAACGAATTTCAGAAACATGGTGTAAAGTTTGCTTTAGAAGTGCATCCGACTGAGATTGCGTTCGATATTGCCTCGTCCGAACGGGCTTTGGCGGCTGTGAACCATCATCCAGCATTCGGGTTCAACTACGATCCTTCGCACT
>SKVN01000093.1 GCA_007129405.1 Kiritimatiellia bacterium | reverse complement strand
CTATGGGACCGCAAATCATTGGATCGATTGCTTATCCTGTGTGGGCCTTCGTCACCATGTTTATTCTCTTCTCGATACTCAAAGCTGTTGGTATGCTGCGCGTGTCTCCTGAGGAGGAATTACGTGGTTTGGACATCGGTGAGCATGGTGAGGAAGCCTATAATGGTTTCCAGATCTTTGCGACGGAGTAACGATTGATATAGGAATATCCCGCCCGGTTAAGCCGGGCGGGCACCCATCAAATAAGGAGAATGAAAAGCATGAAATTAGTAGTAGCATATATACAGCCAGAGCGGTTGAATGCTGTTAAGCAATCCCTTTACAGCAAGGAAATTTACAAGATGTCCGTGACGAATGCGCTCGGGTGTGGACAACAGAAGGGCTATCATGAGTCGTATCGCGGGGTTGATATCGAGGTGAACTTGCTGAAAAAGGTTCGTGTCGAGGTTGCTGTGAATGACGAATTTGTCGAACCGACAGTTGCAGCAATTATCGAAGGTGCGCGCACGGGGAAAATTGGTGATGGCAAAATTTTTGTGATGGCACTAGATGAATGTGTTCGCATTCGTACGGGCGAAAAGGGGAAGGAGGCGATCGGGTAGGTCGATCCTCTGGGTCGTGCCCTGCTATGGGATCATGGCAGGGGTTTATAAAAAAGATTGCGTGTGCATTGCACTCTAAGTATAAAGACAACGTATAACTAACCGTACAGGTTGCGCTCGTCAAAAGCTCAACCTGTACATTTTAGAAAGGAAAAGAGAATGAAAAGAATGATTACAGGTGTTGCTGCTGTTGCTTTGATGATGACGTCTGCTGCAATGGCCGAAGATGTGGCGGTAGAGTTGACGGTAGATGTGGCCAGTGCTTACGTGTTTCGTGGGGAAACACTGAACGATGGTCCTGTTGTGCAGCCTGGTTTAGAGCTTGCTTTACCATATGGTATTACGCTTGGCGTGTGGGGTAACATCGATCTGGATGATTATGATGGTGCTTTTGAAAAGAATCAATTCTCGGAAATCGACGTTTACGTTTCGTATGCACTTCCGCTCAACATTGATGCATTGGATGTGTCGATTGGATACACGGAGTTCACGTATCCGGGAGCCGAAGACAAAGCTGACCGTGAAGTTGGTTTGGAGTTTGGCTATGATCTGGGCTTGGCCGAGCTTGGCCTCGGTCTGTTCTATGGTGTTGATGGCGCAATCGACAAAACCTTCTATGCCGAATTGGGCATCGGAACATCTTTTGAGGTTGCTACAGGTGTAGACCTTGATCTTGCTGGAGCTGTTGGTTACTTGAACCCCGATGAAGGCGAAAGGGGCTTTTCCGGTTATTCGCTGACTGCGGGTCTTAGCTATGGTATTTTCAGAGCAAGTGTAACCTACTATGGTCAGATTGATGACGATGTGCTGCTTGATTATGTAAGCGCCGATCCTGAAAACGAAATCGACTTCGAAAATGGGTACGATGTTGAAGTTGTTGGTATGTTGAGCCTCGCATTGGAATTCTAATGCAGACTGGATCTAGAAGGGCACCGGTTTTGTACCGGTGCCTTTTTATTTTCCGGTCATTGCATGGGGAGAGATCTCGTGCTATGGTGCGGTTATCAAAATAAACTCTGTTAAGCTGTTGTGTATGGTGCGCGGATAGATATTGTATTTGATCGCGAAACAAAATGGACCCAGGCCAAGGGGTGCTAACGACGATATTTGGGCTACGATCGCTGGTGTGTTAGAATGATGTTGATGCAAAGCAAGTAAACAGGTGATAGCTGTTTGCGGGAGGTTGAGAATGGGGTTGAAGTGCGTAATTTTTGATTTGGATGGTGTGCTTGTGGATACGTCCGTTTTCCATGCCAAAGCATGGGCTGATCTTGTGCGCGGAGAAGGTTTTGAACCACCTGTTGATTTGGAGGATCGCGTGAAGGGCATAAGTCGGATGGAAAGTCTGAAAATTGCTCTGGGCGAGAATGCCGCCGAATATAGCGAAAGCGAATTAATGGCCTTGGCGGATCGTAAAAATGCTTGTTATCTGGAGGCGGTTAAAACGGTTAAGACATCTGATCTATATTCGGGTGCACGCGCGCTATTAGATGGATTGCGTATGGCTGGTATTAAGGTGGCGCTGGGATCAGCAAGTAAAAATGCACGAGCCGTGTTGGATGGGCTCGGTATTACTGCGGATTTTGATGTCATTAGTGATGGTACTACGCACAAGCGCGGCAAACCGCATCCCGATGTGTTTTTGGGTGCTGCCTGGATGGCAGGCGCAACGCCTGAAGAATGTATTGTTGTTGAAGATGCCCCTGCGGGTATCACCGCAGCTTTGCGGGGGGGGTTTGTGGCCGTTGGCCTCGGGGAGCAGGATTTTCTTGATCAGGCGCATATCGTTGTTGATTCGCTGCAAGCGTTGAGTGTGGCCAAGTTACAAGCCTTGCATGCCGAGTATCGTGTACCTGAACTTACAGGGACGCCAGCCTTGCCTTCTATAGAAATTCCTCGAACACGAGATTATGTTTTGGCGAAGGGGGCGTTATCCGCATCCTGGGAAAACCTGCCATGGGTGTCTTTGCAACCGCTCAAGCATGAGACGAGGCCTGTGCCTGCAACGCGTATGAAGATGCAGTACAGCGAAACTGCACTCTATGTACTTGTGGAGGCGAGCACTCAGACTTTGCAATGCACGATCGAGGAAGACAATGCTCCCTTATATAAAGAGGACGTCGTTGAGGTTTTTGTGATGCCAGATCCCTGGCAGCGTGTATACCTTGAGTATGAGGTTTCTCCTTTGGGATATGATCTGACTTTGCGGGTTGCGAATCACATGGGCATGTTTGCGGGGTATCAGCCATGGCAGATGCCGGAAGAGCAGCGCATTGAGAAGCAGGTCGTTGTTCAGGGTGGGCCTGCCGAAAGTGGCGCATGTGTTTCCGGGTGGATCATGGAGATCAAGATTCCGTTTGCCTTGTTCGGTCCTGTTGCGGTTGTGCCTCCGACTGCTGGCACGGTTTGGTATGGTAATGTATGTCGAATCGATACGGAAGAAGGGGAGCGAACCCATTTGGCTTGGTCTGTGCCAAGTGGTGAAAGTTTTCATGATTATGCTCGTTTTGGGGAATTGCAATTTGCGTAACCGTTATCGATGTGGAATGATATCAGGAATTAGATAGGCGGAATGCTTGACGCTTGCGTGTGCACAAGCCTATACTGCAAAGCTTTTAAAAATTTACGATTTATGATTTTTGTATAGGGCTTTTTGTTCTCCGGCATGTCTGGAACACAAACATTATGAGCAAAAGATACGCTATTTTTGGGGACGTACACGCTAATTTGCAGGCGCTTGAAGCGGTGTATGCGGATGCTGGTGATCATGGTGTAAATACGTTTGTTTGCGTGGGTGATATTGTTGGTTATAATGCCAATCCGGCTGAGTGTTTAGAGAAGGTGCGGTCCACGTGCGTGGCGGTGGTGCGCGGTAATCACGATCACTATGTGGCGCATGATGAGTGTTTAGAGGATTTTCATCCATTGGCTGCCAGCGTGATTGATTGGACGCGTCAGCAGTTAACGAAAGAACAAGTTCAGTATCTAAAAAATCTGCGCTTGTCACGCATGGTGGATGGGTTCACGATTGTGCACAGCACATTGGATATGCCTGAAAGGTGGGGATACGTAATAGATGTGTTGGACGCTGAGGCCAATTTCAATTACCAAACGTCATCCGTCTGTTTTCATGGTCACACACATGTGCCGGTGGTTTTCGAGCGTGGAGGTCAAGTCACGCGGAAAAGTTTCAGTACTTATACGACGCGTTTGGGGTGTAAGTGTTTTGTAAATACAGGTAGTGTCGGACAACCCCGTGATGGCGATCCTAGGGCTTCTTATATCCTGTATGAGCCTGATCGTCGGCGCATTACGTTGCGGCGGGTTCCTTATGATCTTGAGAAGACGCAGGAAGCCATTCGTGCCGTTGGTCTACCGGAGCGCCTTGCGCTTCGACTTGAGCACGGAAAATAACGTTTCTGGTTGAATTTGTTGTTTTCTTGACAATAATGCAATTTCTGTTACGTTTTTCTCGTGTTTTGTGGGCGAGTTGTTGGAGGTTTAACACGTAAGGGGGGTATCATGGCATATGTAATAAGCGATGCTTGTACCAAATGCGGAAATTGTGCGCCGGTATGTCCGGTAGAGGCCATTAGTGAAGGTGATAGTCAGTTTGTGGTTGATGCGGATACCTGTGTTGATTGTGGGGCATGCGAGCCCGAGTGTCCGGTAGACGCCATTAGCGCAGGTTAGGGCGGGATATAGGATTGTGAAGCCGCATGGGATGATATCCGTGCGGCTTTTTTTGTGATCATCGGCGGTGATTGCGTTGGGGGAGTACGGAATGCCTTTTCGCTATTTATTTGGGCCTGTGGCTTCACGGCGCTTTGGTCGTTCTCTTGGGGTGGATTTATTGGGGCAGCGTATTTGCAGTTTCAATTGTGTGTTCTGTGAAGCGGGGCCAACGCAAACGTGCACCATGATGCGGGGTTCTTATGTGCCAACGGATGCCGTGGTAGCCGAGCTACGGGCATGGTTGGATAGTGGTGGTGCGGCTGATGTTATCACGCTGGCAGGTCGAGGTGAACCTACGTTACATCGACAATTCGGGGTGGTGATTGATGCTATTCATAACATGTGTGCTATTCCTGTTGTGTTGCTCAGTAACGGGAGTTTGTTCGGTTTGGGCGAGGTGCGTGAGGCTGCGGCTCGAGCGGATATTGTGAAGGTTTCCTTGAGTGGTTGGGATGATGCCTCGATGGCGAATGTGAATCGTCCTGCAAGCGGTCTGACGTTTGATGCGTACTTGTCGGGGATGATTGCTTTTCGGGAAGAGTTTAGGGGGGAGCTTCGGTTAGAGGTTATGTTCGTTGATGGGGTGAATACAGCGGACGATTGCGTCACGAAGCTGGCGGCCTGTGCAGCCAAGATCAGAGCTGATCGTATTGAGTTGAATACCGTGGTTCGTCCGCCATCGGAGGCAGGGACGGGAGCTGTGTCTGAAGACGTGCTACACCGTTACGCAGTTTATTTTGGCCCGCAGGCTGTGGTTATCGGGTGTTCCGGTGAAGCGGCTCCTGCATCCGATAATGCGGGGGATATCCTTTCGCTATCCGAACAGATTATTGGCTTGCTTGCGCGGCGTGGTTGCACACGAAATGAAATAGCGATGGGGGTTGGGTGTCCGTTTGGTAGGCTTGAATCCTGTTTGCAAATTCTTACAAAGCAGGGCCGTATAGAGAAGGCACCAGAGCGGCCAGATTATTATCGACTTGTTTCCGGTTGAGACATACACACATCCGTAGATGTTATCGATATGGGGTTGGAGTGATTTGCAAGGCGGTTTTTCTGTCATAATTCAGGATAGCGTAAAAAAAGTGATGAAAGGCTGTAAAAATGGTTGACAGTATTTCGCTGCATGTTAACGTACCGGCTGTTTTTCTCGTGATTCGATCGATAAGAATATAAATGTGGGGCACATGAAGCCGTTCCGGTATCGGAGCACGAATGCAGGGTTATCTTGCGGAGGTGTGCGTGCAGTTCCAGTAGAGCGTGCTGGCAAAAGCGATGCCCATGTAGCTCAGTCGGCAGAGCACGTCCTTGGTAAGGACGAGGTCAGCGGTTCGATCCCGCTCATGGGCTCCATGCCGTATAGTGTGAGATGATAGGTAAGGGGTTTTTGCCGGAGAGGTGTCCGGTTGGGTAAACAGCAAGGCAAACAAGAACGTCGTAGTTGACGAGCAGAGAAGGAAAAGGGAGAGACAACATGGCTAAAGAGAAATTCGAAAGGTCAAAGCCGCATGTGAACGTGGGGACGATTGGTCACGTAGACCATGGCAAGACGACGCTGACGGCAGCGATTACGCGTGTTCAGGGTGTAAAGGGGTTGAGCAAGTTCATTGCATATGATGAAGTAGCCAAGGCTTCTGAATCACAGGGTCGTCGTGATGCTACCAAGATTTTGACCATTGCAACATCCCATGTGGAATATTCGTCTGAAAATCGCCATTATGCGCATGTTGACTGCCCGGGGCACGCAGACTATGTTAAGAACATGATCACCGGTGCTGCCCAGATGGACGGCGCTATTCTGGTCTGTAGTGCGACGGATGGTCCAATGCCACAGACTCGCGAGCACATCCTGTTGGCGCGTCAGGTTGGTGTGCCTGCAATTGTAGTGTATTTGAACAAGGTCAACCTTGTTGACGATGAAGAACTCATCGAGCTGGTTGAGCTTGAGCTTCGTGAATTGCTCTCGAAGTATGACTTCCCAGGTGACGACATCCCGATCATTCGTGGTGACGCTCTGGCGGCAACGCAGGTAAATGCTCCTGATGATCCCGGTTGCGGTTCGATCACCGAGTTGATGGATGCGCTGGACAATTACATTCCGGAACCTGTACGCGCCGTTGATCAGGCATTCTTGATGCCGATCGAAGACGTGTTCTCTATTGAAGGTCGCGGAACTGTTGTTACGGGGCGCATTGAGCGTGGTGTAGTCAAGGTGGGTGAAGAAGTTGAAATCGTTGGTATTCATCCTACGACGAAGACCACGGCTACTGGCGTTGAAATGTTCCGTAAGCTTCTTGATCAAGGAGAAGCTGGAGACAATGTTGGTGTGCTGCTGCGCGGAACAAAGAAAGACGAAGTGGAGCGCGGTCAGGTTTTAGCCAAGCCGGGTTCGATTACGCCGCATACTGAGTTCGAGGCAGAAGTTTACATTTTGAGCAAGGATGAGGGTGGAAGGCACACGCCGTTTTTCAAGGGTTATCGTCCGCAGTTTTACATCCGCACGACAGACGTGACGGGTGACATCACGCTGCCTGAAGGTGTTGAGATGGTGATGCCTGGCGACAACGTGCAGATGTCAGTTAAGCTTATCCAACCCGTGGCGCTAGAAGACAAGATGCGTTTTGCGATCCGTGAAGGTGGTCGTACGGTTGGGGCCGGCACGGTTTCCAAGATCACGAAGTAAAAACGAATAACAGGACACAAAGGCTAATGCCAACCCCGTGGCGTGTAAGCGCCACGGGGTTGTAGTGTCCGTAGACGGGTGGTGAGAAAATGCCCAGAGAACAGATCACGTTGGCTTGTACAGAGTGCAAACGGCGCAATTACACGACAACGAAAAATAAAACGCAGACACCGGGGCGATTGGAGATTCTGAAATTTTGCCGGTTTGACAAGAAACGGACGTTGCACCGGGAAATTAAATAGGTGTTTTCTAGGCCAGTAGCTCAATTTGGCAGAGCACCGGTCTCCAAAACCGGGGGTTGGGGGTTCGATTCCCTCCTGGCCTGCCATAGGGGTGATGAAGAAGATATTTCTCTGGATGTATTACTTTATGTAATGCGGGGGTAAGATGAGTAAGGAAAAGAAACAGCCAGCGTTACAACGATTCAAGAACTACTTACATGAAGTGGTTTTGGAGATCAAGCGTTCGACTTGGCCGGATCGGCGAGCCCTTGTAACGCATACGGTGGTTGTGATTGTTGGCGTCATTTTGCTTGGTTTATACGTGGCAATCAGTGACACGGTTTTGGAATATGCTCTTCGTTGGCTTGTGCCGAGAGGGTAACAGAGGTAACGGCAAATGGATAAACAGTGGTTTGTGGTTCACACGTTAACCGGACAGGAGTCCAAGGTTCGCGATGGGATTTTGAAGCGTGTGGCGATTGATGAAATGGCTGATTATATTGGTGAGGTAATCATCCCGACCGAAAAGGTTTCTGAGGTGAAGCGGGGGGTTCGGACAACGACCACGCGTAAATTTTTTCCCGGGTATGTTTTGGTTCATATTGCGTTGTATGACGAGAATCGGCAGTTGATTGAGAAGACGTGGCATTTTATCAAGGAAACAACGGGGGTGATCGGTTTTGTTGGTGGAGAGCGTCCCGTCCCTTTACCTGAGGAAGAGGTGAAGGTTGTATTGAATCAGGTTGAGGAGAAGAAAGAGAAAGTTGCGCCGAAGGTTACATATGAAGTTGGCGAAACAATCAAGATCACAGATGGCCCGTTTGTAAATCTGAGTGGAACGGTCGACGAAATTGATCCTGAACGCGGTCGGCTCAAAGTGTCGGTAGCCATTTTTGATCGTTTGGTTTCAGTGGAGTTGGAGTATTGGCAGGTAGAACGCGCATGACATGTTGTCTGCCACGTGAAAACAGTATTCAATAATTGGTAACGAAAACGTAGTAGAGAGTGAGGCAAAAAGATGGCCAAGAAAGTCATCGGCGAAATTAAATTGCAGATCCCTGCAGGACAAGCAAATCCTGCACCACCGGTTGGACCGGCATTGGGTCAGCATGGCGTGAACATCATGGAGTTTTGTAAGGCGTTCAATGCCCGTACGCAGGAGAAGGCCGGTTTGGTGATTCCGGTTGTGATTTCTGTGTTTGCGGATCGGTCCTTTACTTTTGTTACAAAAAGTCCCCCGGCGGCTTCGCTTTTGAAGCGTGCGGCAGGCTTGGCCAAAGGATCTGGCGAGCCGCATAAGGATAAGGTTGGTTCTGTGACACGCGCCCAGGTTCAGGAAATCGTAGAATTGAAGAAGAATGATTTAAATGCCCGTGACAAGGATGCTGCGATGCGTATGATCGAAGGCACAGCGCGTAGCATGGGAATCGAGGTTGTAGAAGGATAGTTCGTCTAAATCCGGGAGTTGATGCGTTTTTGTGACGGGCGTCACGAATACAAGATGCGACGTAGACCGGGGGCACAATTTGGTATTGTGCTTTTACAAATAAGGAGCAAAGCATGCCGAAACATGGCAAACGTTTTACTGCGATTCGGGCGCAAGCCCCGCGAGTCGTACTGGGACTGGAAGAAGCGGTTAGGTTTCTAAAGGATCATCCCGGTGCCAAGTTCGATGAATCGGTCGAGTTGGCTTTTCGCATGGGGATTGATCCCCGCAAATCTGAGAATGCTATTCGTAGTACGGTGGCACTTCCACATGGAACGGGCAAGCCGGTGCGGGTTTTGGTGTTTGCCGCGGGTGCGGCTGCCGATGCTGCTCGCGAGGCGGGGGCCGAATACGTCGGCAACGAAGACATGATCGAGAAGGTAAAAGGTGGTTTTACCGATTTTGATGTAGCGATTGCAACACCCGAGGCCATGCAAGAGGTTCGTAAGCTGGGTAGGGTTCTTGGTCCACGCGGTTTGATGCCGAACCCCAAAACGGGTACGGTCAGTGATGATACGGCAGCTGCGGTGCAGGCGGCAAAAGGTGGTCGTGTTGAGTTTCGCATGGACCGGCATGGAAATATTGCTGCTGCCGTTGGGAAATTATCGTTCACCGTGGAGCAGATTTGTGAAAACATCGAAGCTCTCGCTGCGGCGGTACGAGCCGCGAAGCCAGCTGGTGCCAAAGGCGTTTATATTCGGAATTGCTCGGTTTCGACCACTATGGGGGTCGGACTTCGAGTAAACATCAAAGAATAGTTTGCAAAGGTAGGAAGGAAACCGATGAGACCGGAAAAAGAATCAATTTTAAAGGAAATTGCGGATGCCTTGTCAGGCAGCGATCATGTGTTGCTGGCTGATTATAGTGGCATGAAAGTAAAACATTTTTCTCAGTTGCGAACAGCATTGTGTGCAGTGGGGGCCAAGGCTCTCGTAGTGAAAAACAGTTTACTGGGTGTGGCTTTGGAGTCGCAAGACCGAAGTGTTCCGGAAGAAGCGTTGGCAGGAAAGACTGTAATGGTGACAGGAGGAGATGATGTTACGGCCGTTGCGAAGTCCCTCAAGGCGTTTATCAAGGAACAGAAAGTATTGATTTTAAAGGGTGGTAGCCTCAACACCCAAATGTTGACTAAGCAGGATGTCGAAGCAATGGCCGATTTGCCAGCGCGCGAAGTGTTGCTTGGCCAGCTTGTCGGAACGGTTCAGGCACCGATGACGCAACTGGTTGGCGTTATGCATGCAAAGGTGTCGAGCTTGTTGTATGTGTTAACCGCCATTGAAGAGAAAAAGAAGGAAGCAGCCTGATTGCGGGTACGGGCTGTGTGGAAACATTAGTATTAGATAAGGAGCAGGTTATGTCGGAAGAAGTTAAGGTTGAAGGTAAGATGGCAGAGTTTATTGATTGGATTGAGGGTATTAGCGTGCTGGAGCTTTCTCAGCTCGTAAAAGCGCTTGAGGACCGTTTGGGTGTTACGGCGTCTGCGCCGGTTGCTATGATGGCGGGTGCAGGTGCTGCACCAGCTGCTGCCGAAGCGGAAGAGGAAAAGACTGAGTTTGATGTTATTCTCAAGGATGGTGGTGCCAAGAAGATTGGTGTTATCAAGGAGATTCGTGCAATTACGGGACTCGGCCTGAAGGATTCCAAGGACTTGGTTGAAGGCGCGCCTAAGACGGTGAAAGAGGCTGTTTCCAAGGCCGAAGCAGAAGAAATGAAGAAGACGTTGGAAGCGGCTGGCGCTACAGTCGAAATCAAGTAGTCGGATTTCTGTTGTAGGTAGTTTTGAGATTGGGAACCTTCTTTGGAAATATTGATGTGAGGTGTCTTTGTGGTAGATAGAATTAACTTCGGCAAATTGCGGGAAATCATTGACCCTCCTAACCTTATTGATGTGCAAACCCGTTCCTACCGGGATTTTCTGCAGCGTGCTGTAGATCCGGAAAAACGTGTTGCTCAAGGGCTAGAGGGGATTTTCAAAGAGGTGTTTCCCATCGAAAGCTACGATGGTCGCTATGCTTTGGACTATGTCAAATACGAGTTGTCCGATCCGAAGCTAGATCCTGTGGAATCCGTTTATGAAGGGGAAACGTATGCGTCACCGCTACATGTTACCTTCCGCCTGAAGGATGGCGATAGCGTGACGGAAGATGTAGTGTTCATGGGCGACGTGCCTTTGATGACGGATACCGGGGCTTTCGTAGTTAACGGTGCTGAACGCGTTGTAGTGAGTCAGTTGCATCGGTCGCCGGGTATTTGCTCGGAGCGGTCTGTTCATGCGAATGGTGCTATGCTGTATTCGATCCGCGTCATTCCGGATCGTGGCTCTTGGATCGAAATACAATTCGACACCTCGGATCTGATCTGGATTTACATGGATCGTAAGCGTCGTCGTCGTAAGTTTTTGGCAACAACCTTTTTGCGTGCACTTGGGTATGGTACCGATGAGGAGATTCTCGGTTTATATTATGACTTTGGATCTGAGAAAGTGACGGCCTCTGTTTCGGAAGATGATCTAGTTGCCAAAGTGTTCAAGGATGACATTATTGATTTGGATTCCAAGACCGTATTAGCACGTAAGTACGAATCAGTTACTGAAGCCGCGATGAAGCAGATTCATGAGGCTGGCATTAAGAGCGTGGAAGTTGTGGATGTTTCCTGGGATGATGGTCTTTTGCTGAAAAGCTTGAAGGCTGACCCTGTCCATACCACAGATGAAGCCTTGAAAGACATTTACCATAAACTGCGTCCAGGGGACCCTGCAACGGCCTCGAATGCAAGGCAGTTGCTGCGTCGCCTGTTCTTTGATCCCCGTCGTTATGATTTAGGGAGTGTTGGTCGTTACAAGATCAATCAGAAGCTTGGGTTGGAGAATGAAATTGATAACAACATGCGTGTTCTAGATGAGCGTGATGTTATTGAATCCTTGCGGCACTTGATCAATGTGCGTCGTGGCGTGGAAAATGTAGATGATATTGACCATCTGGGGAGCCGCCGCGTTCGTACGGTTGGTGAACTGATGGAGAATCAGTGTCGGATGGGGCTGGCTCGTACAGAGCGACTGATTCGCGAGCGGATGACGCTTTTTGATCCGACGACGGGAACGCTATCGCCACAACGGTTGGTGAATTCCAAGTCATTATCGGCTGTTGTGCAAGACTTCTTTG
>SKVN01000052.1 GCA_007129405.1 Kiritimatiellia bacterium | reverse complement strand
TCCATTGATCGGGCTCCACGCCCACTTGTCTCACCGATGAAAGCACGGCCTCGGCAGGCATCAGGAACAAGGCTGCAAACCGACGCGCGGCATGTTCTGCATCGAGTGTACCGATCTGCATGGCTCCGTGCATCCCGCCATTATAGAGATATACCCGCCCAAGCTCATAGCTGAGTCGGAAAAGCTGTCGTTCCAGACTCAGCCCCTGACTATTTACAAAGATAAAGGCATTCGCATTGCCACGATCATAAGCCGAAAGGCTTTTGATCTTTTCCGGAAAAGGTAGAAACACAATTCGCAAACCGGCATTTTCCAGCAATTCGAGATAATCGAAGATAACGGCTTCGTTAACGCCGAGCAATGCGCGCACTTGTCCCACATATCGCTCGAAACCCTCCTCGCGCATCGGCAGCCGGATTTGCAAGGGGATCTGCGCCTGTTTCTGCACCCCGCAAATATCTTCCAGTGCCAAAAAAGCATCCACGACGCTTTCAAGATTTTGAAGCTGGGCATCCGTTAAAACTTCTTTCACCGGATCGAACCGCACGAGCAAGGCATGATGCGCGCGATAATCGTTTGCTCCCACCCACTTCACATCTTCGCTTTGCCGGACCTCCTGTCCGTAGGGAGCCTGCGGTTCCCGCACAAGATACGGATGAGGTTCCTTGCCCAGCAACTGATCCACGGAAATATCAAAGATGGTGGCGAGCTTCCACAGAACAGGTAAAGACGGAAGGTGGTGCCCGTTTTCGAGATAATTCATGGGGCCTGTCCGAATGCCTACTTTTTCGGCAAGCTCGGCTTGCGTCCAGTGCCGACTGCGCCGCAACAAGCGAATGCGCTTGCCAAGCTCTATGGCCTCTATTGCCCCAGACTTCATATTTATATGATATCTTTATTTTACATATACGCAAGATATTATATTCAGATAATCGGGCGGCTCTGTAATGCATTGGCTAAGTTCGGGGATTCATGATACGTATAAAGGGAAATGTGTAGTTTTAATTGCTAAGGAGTGGTTTTTCATGGCAGTACCCCCAATTTTCAAGATTTGTATGATTACCCTAACGAGTGCGATGCTCGTGGCTCCCAGCGCAGGAGTCGCAGCGGACGAAACCGACAGTAGTGCGGTGCAGCGTAAAGCGGCAGAGCTAGCGATGCAGCGCGGCCTGGATTGGCTGGCAAGCTTGCAGCAAGAATCAGGCGCTTGGTCTAACACGAATTTCCCGGCACTTACGGCCATGCCCTTGACAGCCATGGTGCGTAGTGGCCGTGAAGACCTTGTACCCAACATGCAGCGGGCCACAGATTTTCTCCTTTCGTGCGCAAAAACCAGTGGCCCGGATAAGGGTGCCATCTACCAACAAGTCGATGGCCGGCGCGGTGGCGGGCTTTCCAACTATAATACGGCCCTCTCCCTACTTGCCCTTCACGCCGTGCAGGAAAGCCCACTATTGGGCGAAGAACAAATCCCGAATCTCGTGCCTACGATTTTGGATGCCCGCGCATTTCTGGCGAGCAGTCAGTATCTGGGCGAGACGGTGCACTATGGCGGTATGGGCTACGACCCGCCGACAGAACGCTCCTATGCGGATTTGTCGAATGCTTATCTCGGCTATGAAGCCATCCGGATTACCGAGGACGTGGAAGAACTGCGCCCCGGCGGAGCACGCGTAGACTTGAATTGGCAAGCGGCTACGCGCTTTATTGAACGCATTCAGAACCTGCCGGATGTGAATGATCAACCGTGGGCAACGGATCATCCAGACGAGGTCGGCGGATTCACCTATCGCGCGGATGTGTATCGGGATGATTTCGGCGCTTTTATCGATGAAGATGGCGTTGAGCGACATCGTTCGGCTTTAACAATGAGTTATGCCGGGCTTTTGAGCTATCTATATGCTGGCGTCAGTCGTGATGACAAACGCGTACAGGCAGCCAAGGCGTGGATACAGAACAACTGGAATCCCGAAATCCCCAACCGCAACCCGGAATTAACGGGAACAGATGCGCAAATGGGCGGATTCTTCTATTACTTGAAGGTCATGAGCCGGACGCTGGATGTATATGGCAATGACACCCTGAGACTTACCGATGGTTCAGAGATCAACTGGCGAAATGAAATCATTTCCACAATCGTGTCACACCAGAACGACGACGGATTCTGGCTCAATGAATATGGTCGTTACTGGGAAGCGGATCCGGTCCTTTCGACAGCCTATGCCCTCCTGGCCTTGCAGAATGCGCTTGGGCTGTAGCCTGCATTTGATGTAAGCAGGCTCGCGCGTAGATTACGCATAGAAAGCCCATGAAAAGATCGAAGAACACCCCATGGCGTCTTCATGCACCAAGCACGCTCAAGCCGCGCTTTCGGCGAAAGCGGGCTACATACACTACCACGGCCCACACCACGGATTTCAGCGCAGAAATCGCAGATATAAATTCCGCTCTATAATTTTACCAACTCGAATTGTCCCAGATCTTCTAGGACGAGGTCGGCACGGCTTACATCCTGGATCGGACGACCCGGCCGTGCAAGTGCCACGCAGCGCGCACCTGCATCTTTGGCGGCTTGCACCCCGGCCGCAGAGTCCTCGAACACCACGCATTCGGCAGCAGGCACACCGAGACGCTCAATTGCCATCTGGAAGCAGGTGGGATCCGGTTTGCCAAGATGATATTCCTCAGCTCCGATGTAAAATGCGAGGCAATCCTCGATCTGCAATAACGTAATGGCTTCTTCAATCGCTCTGCGAGGAGAGCCAGACACAATACATACAGGCATCTGGTTTGCGAGATCCCGCAGCAACGCAACCGATCCCTCTAACACCAGCCCCGCCTGCTGTGTTTTGCGGGCCTGAATCATGCCAAGCAGGATTTCATCCATTGCGTGAATCGAAACATGCCCCATGTGGTATTTTTCGACGATACGGTCATACACCTGCCGCCAGGATCTACCATATACAATATGCAGTACATCGTCATAAGCAGGATTGCAACCGCACTCCTGTAAGTACTGATACGTTACCTCAACCCACAGAATTTCCGTATCCAGCAAGGTACCGTCTAAATCAAAAATGGCTGCTCGAATCATAAGGTCGCTCTCAAAGAATGATATTATCAATCAGACGCGTTGTGCCAACACGTGCAGCAATAGCCACGAGGCTACCCTCTTGAACCGTTTCACAAGGTACCAGCGTGTCGGGATCGCAAAAAAC
>SKVN01000196.1 GCA_007129405.1 Kiritimatiellia bacterium | reverse complement strand
TGAGCTTTACGATCAAAATTCGCATGACAGTAGATTCTTACTCATTTATAGCTGTTATCTCTTCTGCGATGTTATAGCAGAAATCGCCGATTTGTTCGAGGTGGCGGACAAGGTCCAGATATACCATTTCGCCTTTTACATCGGCACCACCTGACAACATTTTGCGAGCATTTTTACGCAATTTGTTGCGTTGCTTGTTGATGTTTCCCTCCATTTCACCTGCAGTCTCGAGGGAAAAACGTTTGGTTTGTCCGCGTAGGTAGTCGCAATTATACTTGAGGAAATCCAGGACATGTTTCTGATAATGGGTCAGCTCTTCCTGGGCGTCTTGGTGAAAGTCCCAATCCTTGTCGGCACGTTTGGTTAGCAAGTCGATAATGCGTTTGCAAGCATCGCCGACCTTTTCCAGTTCGTGTGCAATCCGATACATGGCGCGTATACGCAGGGCTTGGTCGTCACTAACACCGCGCGCCATACATATGGTCAGGAAATGGTTGATGTTTTGCTGGATACTGTCGGTCATTTCCTCAAATTGCCGGATTTTCTTGCGGGTGTCTTGCAGGGCGTCTTTGTCTTCTCCGAGAGCATGCAAATCCCACATGGACATGTTGTAGACGATTTCTCCCATGCGTCCGAGCTCGGCTTGTACCGTGATCAAGTTTGATTCCACGTCTTCTGCGGTCTGGCTGTTTACGAGGACAAGCTTCCGGGCTTGCTCTTCGATTTCATCCGGTACCCACCGGCGAGCGATGTTGGCAATTTGCTGCACGAATCCGATTAGCAATATGGTGTTGAGAATGTTGAAGACGGTATGGAATGCTGCCAAATGTAAGGGCATGTGGTTGGGGTTGGTGGCCTCGCCGGGGATGATGAAGTCAATCAGGCGCAAGAAGGGATTCATGAACAAGAGCATCCAGCATACCCCAATGATGTTAAAGAGCAGGTGGGCACGAGCGGCGCGTTTGGCATGCACGGTCATACCGAGCGAAGCCAGATAGGCCGTGATTGTGGTGCCGATGTTTTCTCCCAGTACGATGGCGGCAGCAATCGGAAAGTTAATCCAACCTTGGAATGCCATCGTGATGGTAATCGTCATGGCGGCAGAGGACGATTGTACGATAATCGTAAGCAGTGCGCCAATAATGACAAAGAGCGGGTAGACCCAGAGGCTGCGCTCGGGGAAACGTGCCAGAAATGCGAGCACTTCGGCATTGTCACGCAGATCCGGTACGGACTCTTTCATGATATGCAGTCCTAGGAAGGTAATGCCAAAACCGATCAGGATGCCGGCAATTTCACGGTACTTGGTTTTTTTGTGGAAGAAGAAGGGGAGTCCGATAGCGATAGCAGGCAGGGCAACGGCAGAAATTCGGAACTGGAATCCGACAATCGAGACGATCCAGCCTGTAAAGGTGGTGCCGATATTGGCGCCCATAATTACGCCAATGGCTTGGGTGAGGTTTACGAGTCCGGCGTTAACGAGGCTTACGAGCAGGACGGTTGTTGCGGAAGAGCTTTGAATAACCGCGGTAGCTCCGATGCCGGTGAGAACGCCGGCGAAACGATTCGTGGTCAGGATCCCCATGATTTTACGCATACGTTTGCCAGCGCGTCGCTGAACGGAATCGCTGAAAAGATGCATGCCATAGAGGAAAAGGCCTAAGCCGCCGAACAACTCCACAATTCTCATCCAATGGTAATCCACTTGGTTGCCCCTTTCTGATATTGATGCTGTATGAGCGTCGTTTTTATTGGCTGCTTCAGGATAAACATCCGCATCGCATTTTCCTGTTGCGGTGGTTATGCTTTTCAGGCACAGCAGCGTTTTTCGACACTTTGGGTTCATAGCATGAAGATATGATGAAATGCAGCAAAAAAGCGTGTCGAATGACGGTTTTTTGCCGTGGGGCTTTGGTCCCTTTATGATCCACTCGATGTGTGCGCGATAGACGTTTGCCTTCTCATGACTTATCTCGGGTGAAGATAGCGTGTCGACCTGAAAGTGCTTTTTTTGGGGTCTGGGAGCAAGATTCTTGACATCGGTCCCTGTGCAGCCTAAAAATCGCTGTTTCGATGGTATTGCAGGTCGTACGGGTGTGTACGGTTTTTGCGGAATTGCAGCGGTTGCGCTGCCCGATGGTGTAATGGTAGCACACGGGCCTTTGAAGCCCTTAGTCCTGGTTCGATCCCAGGTCGGGCAACCACTGGCATAAATGAATTAGTAAGGCTGTTTCTACAATGGACAATAGCAGGGGATCTTCAGCGAGTGATAACATGAAAGTGTTTTCTGGTACTGCGCATCGGGCATTAGCGTTTCGTCTTGCCGAATATGTGGGTCAGCCACTCGGGAAAATTGATATTCGCCGTTTTCCGGATGGCGAGGTGTTTGTCAAAATCAATGACAACATTCGTGGTAAGGATGTTTTTGTTGTGCAGTCACTCTGTTTTCCGCCGAACGAGAGTCTCATGGAGCTGCTTATTATTATTGATGCTGCGCGGCGCGCCTCGGCCGAGCGGATTACGGCGGTATTGCCTTATTTCGGCTATGCGCGCCAGGATCGCAAGGATCAGCCGCGAGTACCGATCACCGCGAAACTCGTTGCCAATCTACTGGTGGCTGCTGGTGTGGACCGCGTTTTGACACTGGATTTGCATGCGCAGCAAATCCAAGGTTTTTTCGATATCCCGGTGGACCATCTGTATGCATTTCCTGTCATGGTGCAATATATCCGATCTCTGAATCTTGCGCAGCCTGTGGTTGTTGCCCCGGATACCGGGGGTGTGAAGGCGGCTTATGCGTATGCCCAGAGTCTGGGATGCGGATTGGCAGTTGTTGCCAAACAGCGGATTGGTGCCGAGGAGGTAGAGGCTTACACATTGGTCGGGAGTGTTGACGGTTGCACGGCGATTATGATAGACGACATGACCACCACGGCAGGGACGCTGTGTTCGGCGGCGAAATTATTGCAACAGCGAGGTGCTGCGGCCGTATATGGTGCCGTTAGTCATGCTACGCTCACAGAGAAGGGGTTGTCCCGGTTGCGGGAATCCCCGATTCAAGAGCTTGTTATTACGGATTCAGTGCCTTTGCGTGTGGATGTGGGTGATTATCCGGTGACGGTTTTGTCGGTTGCCGACCTGCTGGGTGAGGCGATTTTACGGATTCATGAGAATCGGTCGGTAACGACCTTGTTTAGAGAGTGAGGAAAGTTCGATGGGAACAGTA
>SKVN01000165.1 GCA_007129405.1 Kiritimatiellia bacterium | reverse complement strand
TAGGCGGCCATTCCTTTCAGGCCATATGTCAGCAGTTCTTGTAGTGCAGTGATATCTGGTCCCTGGCTCGTCATGCGCTCGGCAATGCTGATTGCGGCAGCCTCTTGTATCATCTCTTGTTTTCTTGATGGAGCCCAGGACGCAGCCACCGCTTGTAAGGGGCTTGCGCCGACCTGATTACACAAGGTCTTCGCTCTTTCCATGATATCGCCGGCTTCCTGCAAAACTTCTACCATCCGGTCTTCGTCAAAGTTGACGTTTGTGACGGTTGTAAACAAAGCCTTAATGATAAAGCGCCCGATATCTTTGACATCGGCTCCTTTTTTTTGTGCGGGTTCGGCATAAGCCGCGATGCCTTTGCTCGCATATACCAGTAAATCTTGCAGGGATGCCACGCCGGGACTCTTGCCGCAAACGCCAAATGCTGTGCAGCCTTTGCCGCCTACGGTTTGTTCACATTGATAACAGAACATGCTCATTTTCTTCTCCTTCTTGTTGTTGTTCCTGTGACTACACAGGAAGTTTGTTATGCATCCTTTTCGCGAATCATGATAAGTAGCATTTTGAAGCGTTTTGCCCCCCTGAGTTCGTGGGGGATGTTTGCTGGCATGATAATGAGCTCACCAGCATGAACAGTTTGTGTTTCGCCGTTGATGGTAATTTCTGCTTCGCCATCGATTACTTGGACGGTTGCGTCATAGGGTGCCGTGTGTTCGCTAAGGCCCTGACCGATATCAAAAGAGAATAAAGTCAAGGTTCCTGCTTTTTTATCGAGCAGTGTTTTGCTCACGACGGCACCATCGGCATAGGCAATCGATTCGCGCATGGCGATAGCAATGCCTTTGTTTTCTGTATCTTCCTTGGTCATCTTTTTCTCCTTGTTAGCGGTTGCTACTGTAGCGTTGATGCCATCCTACCTGTTAGATGCTGCTCCGATCCTTGATTTAAGTCAAAAACGTTATTATTTTTTGAATTATGATATTTTTGTTTGGGAGTATGGGGTTATCTAAACGGTATTGCACGGGAGTGAGAATTCGGGCATCATGCAGATGACGGTTTGTTGAGAATATGTACTAGGTGCTGATACATGTGTGCCCAAAAAGTAGAAGATCATTTGAATTTGTTGGCCGATATTGGGGCGATTAGCTCTATTTTATCGGAAAGTAGCGATCTTCAAGGATTTCTGGATCGAGCCGTCGTCATGGTCGCGGAGCATCTAAACGCCGATGTTTGTTCCATTTATTTGTATGACGACCAATCCGGGCTTCTCATGTTACGGTCTACGCATGGGTTGCGGTCAGACGCTGTAGGTAAGATCAGCCTAGAGGTGGGGCAAGGGTTAGTTGGTAAAGTACTGAAGGAATTACGCCCTATTTGGGTGGATCGGGCCAGTGAACATCCCGATTTTTGTTATTTTCCGGATTTAGGCGAGGAAGCATTTGATGCATTCCTTGGCGTACCGATTCTGCGCGGCACCGAAAAGATCGGGGTTTTAACGGTGCAGCGCCGTGACCGCTATCGGTTTCAATCGGCCGAGGTTCAAGCCATGCGTGCGCTCACCGCACAACTAGCGGCAGCGATTGAAACGGCACGGACTTTGATGCAAATGGCAACGATGCAGGTGGCCGCAGCGGAAACCGAAAAAGTGGCCCCTGCTGGAGATTTCATCAAAGGACGTACGGCTTCTCCGGGCTATGTAGAAGGACCGTTGGCACACTTTACGCGTCATCCGGCAACCAAGATCCTCAAAGAGTATTTGGACGATGCAAATGGTACCGGAAATAAGGAGGATGTGGAACGCGCGCGAGAAGCAACGTTGCAGGATTTACGTGATATGCAGCAAGCGTTGGAATCGAAGCTGCCTGAAGTTGCTGCTCTCATTTTTGAAGCGCACATGATGATGCTTAAAGACAGGAGCTTTACCGATCAGATTGATGCGCATCTAGACTCTGGTTCTGGTGCGACCAAAGCGGTAGCAGCAGCGGCATGTAAGTATATTGATCATTTTGAGGCGAGTAAGCATGATTATGTGCGTGAAAAAGCACATGATATTGCTGATTTGGCGTTACGGTTATTGAAGCATTTGGATGGTCGCCAGGAGCATAGTGCTCAAGATTGGCACGGTGCTGTTGTGGTGGCACATGAACTATTGCCTTCCGATATTCTGATGATTACGTTGGAGGATGTCGCCGGTATTATACTATGTGGTGGTGGACTCACATCGCACATTTCCATCGTTGTACGTGCTTTGGCCATTCCGATGATTGTCACCGATAGTCCGGTGTTGGATCAGGTTCCTGAAGGTGTTCCTATTGTGCTGGATGCGGATGGGGGCAATGCCTATATCAATCCTGGAGCGGATGTTCTTGCAAAATTTTCTGATCGGGAGGCGTTGCGACACAAGGCTGCAGAAGCGCACGCTTTGATGCAGGAACGTACGCTTACACGAGATGGTGAGCGTGTCACGCTACTGGCCAACATCAATTTGCTTTCGGAACTAGATCTGGCAATGGATTTACGAGCAGAAGGTGTGGGGCTTTATCGCACAGAGTTCCCTTTTTTGGTTCGTCCGTCCTTGCCGACAGAAGAAGAACAGTTTTTGGTTTATTCGAAGTTGCTGAAGCGTTTGGACAATCGGGTAGCATACTTGCGCACTTTGGATGCTGGTGGCGATAAAATGCTGCCGTATTTGGAGGTGAGTCCTGAACCGAATCCTGCCTTGGGATTGCGATCGACGCGGTTGGCATTCAAATTCCGCGACATACTTCATGAGCAATTACGTGCGATATTGCGTGCTGGTGCAGATACTCCCGGCATGCATGTAATGTTTCCGATGATTTGTTCGGTAGATGAGTTTCGTGAAGCGCGACAAACTGTCGATCGTATCGCCAAGGAGCTTTCAGAGGAACACGATCAGGAGTTTACGCTTCCTCCCGTGGGTATGATGGTAGAGTTACCTTCGACCGTTGAGCTAGCGGATGCTTTTGCTGCTGATGCGGACTTCTTTTCCATTGGAACCAATGATTTCATTCAGTATATGCTCGCCGTTGATCGCAATAATGCATCGGTCATCGATTATTATTGCCCGCATCATCCTGCCGTTTTGCGTGGCTTGGCGCGTTTGGCCGCTGCTGCGGACAAGGCTGGCATATCTTGTTCTGTCTGTGGTGAGATGGCACATGATGTTACTTATGTGCCATTTTTTGTTGGTATCGGCGTACGGCAATTAAGTGTTGATCCACACTACTTGCCGGAGGTTCAGCAGTGTATACAGAAATGGTCGCTTGAAGAAATGCAGCAATATGCGCAGGATTTGCTGGCACAAGATGT
>SKVN01000079.1 GCA_007129405.1 Kiritimatiellia bacterium | reverse complement strand
TCTATGCGTCGGATGTCGCCATGGAAGTGACCACCGATGCCGTACAAATTCTCGGTGGCTACGGCTACATGAAGGAATATCCGGTTGAGAAGATGATGCGCGACGCCAAGATCACCCAGATCTACGAAGGCACCAACCAAATCCAGCGCGAAGTCATCGCCAACAAGCTTCTCAAGGAATATGCCAACGGCTAAATGCCAGGCTATGCAATCCCAAGGGCGGCCCTTTACAGGCCGCCCTTTTTGCATTATACACACCGCATGCAACCGGTTGCTCTCGTAATGAAGAAAACACGCCATGCCTCTATTTCTACGTTTGTCATGCTGTCTGCCAGCATTGTGCTCACTGGGTGCGCCACAACAACCAAACTTGCGCACGTTGCGGAAGACCACACCGTTCGACTGGTCTCTCGCCCCATAACCGCACCTGCTGAACTTGTTTGGCGGTTCGGAATTTTTGGAAATGAAACGATCAACCGTCTGGATGTACGCTTCAGGCGATTTCCCGCATTAGACAGAAACGTGCCAACTGAACTCCACGAATCAACCGGAAGTATTATAACAAACCAGGCCGTCGCTGCTGCTATACAGAAACAAGCCGGCCGAGGCGTTCCAGGAACCGTAATGTTCATGGTGGGTGGCGAAGAGGTTTTTTTGGATATGGAAGCACGGATTGCGCAAGCAACCAACCGCATCAACATTCAAACCTACATATTTGATAACGACGCTTATGCTATTCATGTTGCCGACCTGCTGCGAGAACGCAATGCCAATGGCGTCGACGTACGTGTGTTGCTGGATATCATCGGAACCAGACGCGCGTGGGCAGTCACCCATCCACAAGCTCCCCCGCCGCCCTACGGGGAAAAATATAATATCATCCGACATTTACGATCAGGATCAAACATACGTGTCAGGAGATCTCACAATACATGGCTCTCCTCCGACCACGTAAAGTTTACTACGATCGATGGCCAGTATGCGTATTTAGGCGGCATGAATATCGGATGGCAATACCGCTACGTATGGCGTGACATGATGACCAAGCTAACAGGCGGAATTGTTACCGAACTCGAAAGACATTTCGATGCCGCCTGGGGACGATCGGGGTGGCTTAGCGACCTTGCGCTCTTGCGGAGTAGGCGTGTGCGCCAAGCCGCATACAAAAGACAACCGGAAGACGTCGAGCTTTTTATCTTGATAACAACTCCCTGGCGCAAGCAAATCTACCGGGCCATGCTACAAGCGATCAATCATGCCGAACAACGCATTTATATTGAGAACCCCTACTTATGGAACAAACAGATTCTGCAAGCCTTATGCGCGGCACGGCATCGCGGTGTGGATGTCCGCGTCGTGATACCACTGGAGACCAACATTCCCATGGCGCGTGGCGCAGACCGAAAGGCGGCCAACACCCTGCTCCGACATCAGGTTCGCGTATTTTTATATCCCGGCATGACGCACAAAAAAGCAACGATTATTGACAATTGGGCCGTTTGGGGATCGGCAAATTATGATGATTTGAGTCTTCACAAAAATATCGAACTTAACCTTGCTACAGACGAAACCGGAATTGTGGAGGAATTGGTCGCCATCATGCTGGAGGGTCAGGATGCCTCGCATGAGCTCATGGAGCCATTGCCAACCAAAATATGGGATAGACTTTCGAGCACCATGAGCAACCTGCTCTAGCAAACCTTACCCCGCAAAAACGCCAACAAAATTTCCTTCCGCTTCGCGCCCTGGAAACATCATGGCCATACCGAATTCGAACTGAAATTCCGGATCCAAAGAAAGATCTACATGCTCTGCCTGCGCCGTACAGGTTTCCGCAATCATACGTTCCTTTCGTGACAGCAGAATCATCTTGGCCCCCAAGGAGGCCGCATTCCCCACAAAATGAATTTTTTCTTCTGGTATAGCTGGTAGCAATCCAATGCGTCGTGCCTGATGCCGTCGAATATAATTACCGAAGGCACCCGCGAGCAAAACGGAAGAAAGATCATCAGCATTCAGATTGGCTCGCTGCAAGAGAATCGATATCCCCGCACGTATGGCACCAGACGCTAACTGCAATTCACGTACATCCCGCTGCCACAAACAGACCGGCTGACCTTGAGCCGCGACATCGGCCCCGGCGAGCTCGAAACACCAGCCATCACCATCTGCTTTCAAGCGCGACCGCACAGCAGCCGGAACCGCATCCGGCAATTCTGCAGGCTCATAAAACCGCCCTGTCTCATCCAGAATCCCTGCACGCAACAACTCGGCCACTGCATCGATCAAAGCAGTTCCACATAGCCCTGCAGGAGGAATATCGCCAATCACATTAACCGTAACATCATCATCAATCAGAACTTTTTCGATCGCCCCAGGCACCGCACGCATCCCCTGTCGGATGCGCGCACCCTCAAAAGCTGGCCCTGCCGCTGTAGATGTAACTAACATCCTATCATCATGCGCCAGCACAATTTCTCCATTCGTGCCAATATCTACAAGCAGAACAGCACCGTCCTCTTGATTAAGTTGCGTGGCCACAATGCCAGCCACGGTATCCCCACCAACAAAACCGCCAATCTGCGGAAACACATACACTTCTGCACCAGGGTTCACCTGTAGGCCAATGGCAAGGGCGGGACAAGTAATGGAGTCCGAAAAAGCTTGCGTAAACGGAACCTCTCCTAAAGCAGAGCAATCTAACCCCAACAGCAATTGCTGCATGGTCGCATTGCCAGCAATCGCCATTTCATAAATAGCCTCTCGACCAACGCCGGCATGCTCAACCAACTCATCGACGATCTCTTGCAGCGTTTTCACAATCAACGCTTGCAGCGTTTCAATGGCATCAGGCTTCTCGCGCACAAACTGGATGCGGGCAATCACATCATCGCCCACCTGGATCTGCCCATTCATACGCGAAGCAAGCGCCACCTCTACACCGGTCACAAGGTTTATCAATGTGCCCACAACCGTTGTTGTACCCACATCAAAAGCCACCCCCATAACGGCAGAATGATCCCCTGATGGCAAGATTCCCAGAATACGCTTATCAGTCACCACAGCAGACCCCTGCCAGCCAAAGGTTCGTAACAAGCGCGGCAATTGCTGTAATACATTCAAACGACAAGATAGATTTTCTCCCAGCGCATGACGCAAACGGGAAACATCGGCCTCATCATCTTCCTGCGAGGGCGGACCTAGCGAAAAGGGCACCACGCGTAAGGGAGGATCCACAACGCCAACCGCACGCCCCGCATCGGTCACCAGGATTTGCTGTCCACCAACAAAGAGCGACGCATCCGGCACATCCACCACAAGATCCTGTTCCACCCG
>SKVN01000198.1 GCA_007129405.1 Kiritimatiellia bacterium | reverse complement strand
TTTTCGCCCTTTCCGGTTGAGCAGATTGTATATAGCTACGAAGTGCTTGAACAGACCGGCGAGGAAGTGACGGTATTGATCGTGATCTCCCAACGGTCTTCAGTGGCAGCGTGCGGGGATGTGCTTCGTGCTGCCGGTCTGCAAATCACACGAGTTGATAGTGCTGCCCTTGGTATGTGGACGGCATTGCAGAAACAAGAATTGCTTGATAACGAGAAACGGCAAAGTGTGCTTCTTATCGATGAGGATGAAGTCGTTTTTCTGTCGCATGATGCCGGTCGATTGCTTTCCATTAGTGGTCTCGGGGCACCGGACGACTTTTCCGATCCGGATGTTTGTGCAGACTTGGCAGAAGAAATCTCGCGTATATTGATGGAAACGGATGCTGAGAACGGGCTCGGAAATAGCCCCACACTGGCTCTGTTTGTACGGGAGGGGGATTTAGATACATCGCTGTTGTGCAAGGTGTTGCGTGAATTGATTGGCATACCCGTGGTCGAGGCAGAATCCGGTGTGTTTCCAAATATGGTCGATGGTGTGCTGCAGCGGAGTCTGATTTCTCCCCAAGCCTCGCGGGCTCCTTTGAATTTGATTCCTGTCGAGTGGGTGCAAGACACGGATTCACGGCGCTTTCGCAATCGTCTTATGACAATAGGTGGTGGCTTGCTGGGATTATGGTTTCTTTTGCTTGCAGGGGGGTGGGGATATCTTGTCTTGGAACGAGCGCGACTGGAGCAGTTACGCGAGCGGAATACAGAATGGCAGCGTCCCGCCAATGCCATTCGCAGTATGCGGTTACAGGTGAGTTTGATTGATCGATATCGCGATCGCACACATTCCGCGTTAGAAGCACTGCGTGAGATTAGTGAGATGCAACCCCAAGGGGTAGATCTGATTTCTTTTACCTATCGCAAAGGCGATGGGCTTGAAATTGTAGGAGAAGCCGACACGGGTTCATTGGTGCTACAGTTTAATCAAAGACTTAATGAGTCTGCATTGTTCGGGGACGTCAGGCCGGGGACACGTACCCGTACTCGCCAGGGTCGGCATCGTTTCAGTTTTGATATTGGATTCGGGGAGGTGGTTGAGTGAAAATGTCCGCGCGTGAGTGGATTCTTGGTATTGTGACCCTGACGATCGCATTGTATGGGCTATTATTTTTTATGGTTTCTGCACGGCTGCCTGAATGGCGCGTCATTCGCGCGGAACAGGAAGATTTGCGAACTGCGATTGCCGAGAGTCGCGCGTTGGTCGAGGAGCGGGGAGACTGGGAGGCTGCGATGGCGGAGCGGCAGAACTTGATGCCGGTCTTCCCGCAAGGTCAGCGGATGGATTTGCATTGGCTTTCGGTTATCGAAAGTGTTGCCTCGCGACACGAATTACAAATTTTGCGTCACGAACCTGGGGAAGAGCGCCATGAAGGTCCCATATACGAGTTGCCCGTATTTGTGCGGCAATGGGAAGGAACGATTGATGCATTGGTTCGATTCCTGTTTGATATTGAGCGCGAGGGTGCTATGCTGGATGTTCGATATTTACATGTGCGCCCAAGAGATCGAACGATACGGCATGGCCGGATCGATATATATTGTGCATACCGACGGGAATCATGATTGCGAATATTAGGACTTGTTACATCATGCGTTTACTTACATTTTCAGGACTATGTTTGATGGGAGTTGTGTTGAGCGGATATGCCCAGCCGCCCGGTGTGATGCGGCCCGGCCCGGACGCTTTACCGTCTGATCCTGATCTGTTGGTAACAGAGCCGCAAGGACGCGTGATATCCAGTGAAATGGATGGGGAAATCACCGCCCGCCTGAATTTTAGCGAGGCGCCTCTGGATATTGTACTGGCTGACTATAGCGAAAAGACAGGACGCACCATGCTTCGTGCACCAGGGTTGCCAACGCCGACTTTTTCGTTGCGCAGTCAAGGAGAACTAACAATAGATGAATACTTGAAGGCCGTCGAAACCGTTTTGACCATGCATGGTATTGGTTTGGTCGAATATGGTGAACGGTTTATGCGGGTGGTGCCCATTGCCGCCATACGGCGTGAATCGATGGATATTTTCGAGCCGTTGCCAGAGGGGGTTGTTCTGGAGCGAACCGGGATGATGATCAGCCAGATGGTGGCGCTACGGCACATCGATATTCAGGAAGCAACCGCAGCCATTGAGCCCATGCGTAATGACAAAGGGCAAATTCATGCGTTTGAACGCACGAATACGATCATGATTACCGATTATGCCTCGAATATTAATCGGATGCTGCAAGTGTTACGAATGCTGGATCACCCCATCGAGGCGCGCGAAGAACCCAATATTATTCAAATCCGGTTTGCGCGGGCCGCTGATATCAAACAGCGTTTGGAAGAGATTATTGCGGAATCACAACGCGAGCAGCAGCAAGCAACGGCCCCTCGCCAAAGAACATCGGGTCGGCCTGGGGCCGAAAGAGCGCCTGCGCCTAGTGGTCCGCCCGGCGTGATCCGTCCCAGCACGGTACGGCGCGAGGGCGAAGGCGAAGGCGAATCGGCAAGTGTTGCGGATGCCATGCTGATTGCAGAAGCACAACGCGGGATCATACGCGGGCGTGTGCAAATGATCGCCGACGACCGCACCAATCTTCTCATCATTATAACGCGTCCGGAGAACATGGCGTTTTTTGAACGAATTGTTGCTGTGCTGGATGTAGAAACATCTCCAGATGTAATTGTTGAGGTTGTGCGTTTAGAGTTTGCCAATGCGGAAGAAATAGAGGGTATGCTGAATAACCTGATAGGTGCATCCTCGCGCGAGGATCGGCCCATTGCTACTGATACAGGGGATAGCGAAGGGGCTCAATCTCGACGACTCGCGGAAATTGAGGCTGCTTTGCGGCGTCGCGAGCGTGATGCCGAGGCAACGAGGCGCTCCAGTGTTGGTGAACTTTCCAAGGATAATATTACGATTCTGAGCGACAAACGGACGAATTCGCTTATTTTGATGGCGCGACGCGGGGATATCGAGACAATCAAGGACATTATCAAGGATATGGACCGTATGTTGGCGCAAGTTTTGATTGAAGCTGTGATTCTAGAAGTTACGCTTGACGATTCTATTGAGACGGGTGTCTCGTGGGTACAAGAGGCTTTGACGACGTACACTCGGAATTCGCGCGGCGAACGGTCGCCCTTGATGTCTTTTGCAGGAGGCGGGGGCGGATCAACAAGTATAACCCCACAAGATGCGAGTGCCATGCAGGATCCTTCGGGGTTATCGCGCTCGGGGCTGGGCTATTTCTTTACGCTATTCGATTTGAATGTGCATGCCGTGTTACGGGCGAGTGCTTCCGA
>SKVN01000180.1 GCA_007129405.1 Kiritimatiellia bacterium | reverse complement strand
CTTCCTTCACCTTGCTCACCTATCCCCAAGTCAGCCGACTCGGGTTGGCACGCCGCGAATCCGTATCCGTCAGTGTTGGCGGCGTCCTGATCACGGACACCCTGGCCTTGCTTGTACTGGCTGTCATCGTGGAGCTACACGGACAAGAATATTTCTCGTGGATGTTTATTCTCCGTCTTGCCCTTTCCTTTAGTGCCTTTCTTGCTGTCATGCTGATTGGCGTCCCCAAAGTCGGACAATGGTTTTTCAAAAATGCAGCCCGCGATGGCGGGGCCCAGTTTCTTTTCGTTCTCGTCGTGGCCTTTCTCGCCGGGGCACTTTCCGAACTGGCAGGCGTAGAGTCCATCATTGGCGCCTTCCTCGCGGGAGTCACCCTGAACCGCCTCGTACCACCACAAAGCCCCCTTATGAACCGGATCGAGTTCATCGGCCATCACCTCTTTATCCCATTCTTTCTTATTTCTGTCGGCATGATCGTAGATTCACGTGTCTTCATCGCTGATCACCGCACATGGATTGTCGGCGGCTATATGGTTATTGCCGTCTTTGCCACCAAGTTTGTGGCCTCCAAACTCGCACAATGGTGGCTTGGGTATACCCGCGATGAGGGCTGGGTCATCTTCGGGCTCACGGTTACCCAAGCCGCAGCTACGCTGGCTGCCGTTATGATCGGTTTCGATCTCGGTATTTTTGATAAAACCGTATTGAACGGAACACTGATGATGATTCTTGCCACCTGCATGGTGAGCCCTTGGATAACCGAATACTTCGGGCGGCGCGTGGCACTCGACAACCCCATCAGTGACCAACGAACGCATGAGGCCGGACGCATCCTGGTGCCAGTAGATAACCCGGAAACCACCGACCGCTTGATTGATCTCGCACTACTCCTACGTCCCTCCAAATCACAGGATCCTTTGCTACCCCTGCGCGTGGTACGTACAGGACAGGACGCCACTACCGACATCGCGCGTAACGAAAAAATGATGATGGGGGTAATCTCGCAAGCGGCTGCTGCCGATGTTCCCGTGCAACCTTCGGTGCGTGTTGCCGCAGGCATTGCTGAAGGAATTAACCGTGCCACCGTAGAATTGCGTGCATCCACGGTGCTACTGGGATGGCCCCGGGGTGGACTCCTCGGCACAACGCTACTAGGCGACATCCTAGGCGATGTGCTGACAGTCTGTCGTGCCCGCATCGGCGTCTGTCAACTGCTCGAACCACCCAACACCATTAAACAGATTATGCTGGCCGTGCCGCCGAATGCCGATCGCGAACCGGGCTTTCGCGAAACGTTAGGTCTCATCTGGCGCCTTACCCACCAAGTGGGCGCTAAAATCACAGTCTATACTCCTAAAAACTGCCAGCAACGGATTCAAAACATGGCCACCAACCTTCGCCCCATGCTCACACCGGCATGGGGAACGTTACATAGTTGGAACGAAATATGCCGCCGCATCGTCGAACCCACCGACAATACCTGCCTACGCGTGTTAATTACCGCTCGGCCAGGTGGGCTTTCCTGGCACCCAAGTATGGAAAGACTGCCACGTCTTTTGAGTGTGGCGGGGCAGGCCGCAGGCACACTCATGCTGCATCCCCCACTCCCGACAGATGAACATGAGGAAGACACCATCATCCCGGAACGGAAACTGCCCGAATTAATCTCCGTTGGCGGGGCCTGCAAAACTCCGCCTGATATACCACTCGACACATCACTCGATCTCTTGCTAAGTACACAGATCGAAGATCCGGTCCGCAAAACATGCTGTCGGGCTCTATTGCAAGCTGCCGAACAATTTCCGATTGAAATGGCATCGGGTGTTGGTCTGATACACGCCCATACCGATGCCGTTGACACACCCAGCATTTATTTGCTCTCTCACACGACGCCCTTACAACTTGCCGAAATCAAAGCCGATCTAATCTTTATCCTTCTCGGACCAACAGGAGGCGCACCTGAACGACACCTGCAAATTCTATCTGCATTAGCCAAACTCACACGCAACACAGACAATCTAACCGCACTGCGCAAAGCACCCGACAACGCCACGCTCACGCAAAGCCTCTCCGACATCCTCGCCAATGTCGATTAGTCTCCAATTTCACTATCTGCATATTATTCGTTATCCTAAAACGCCATTCTTTCCTTGCAAATATACCTCTCATTTGTTTTTTAGAAAGGTCGCTGTCTCAATCGTTCGTGAAATCCCATCGGCAAACCAGCCAGGATGCGCGGTTGTGCCGAATAGCAAGGAGGTTGTTATGGATTTCGGGTTAACCGAAGAACAAATCATGATCCGTGATCTTTGCCGCCAAATCGGCGAAGAAAAAATTAAACCCGTTCGCGAGCATTACGACGAAACCGGTGAATTCCCTTGGGATCTCGTCAAGGTATTTGCCGATGCCGGGCTTTTTGGAATCAACATCGAAGAAGAATACGAAGGCATGGGCCTCGGTATCATGGACCAGATCATCGCCATCGAAGAACTCTCCAAATATTGTGCCGGTATTGCCCTCGCCCTCTTCGGAACCGGACTCGGTGTCACACCGATTATGCTCTTTGGAACACCAGAACAAAAAGCAAAATACCTACCACGCGTTTGCGGCGGCACCATCTGCGCGTTCGGGCTCACCGAGGCCAACGCTGGCAGTGACGCGGGCGGCATCAAAACCACAGCTGCACCGGACGGGGATCATTATGTTCTCAACGGAACCAAGCAGTGGATTACAAATGGTGGCGAAGCCGACATCTACTCGGTGATTGCCCTCACCGATAAATCCAAAGGCCCGCGCGGCGCCAGCGCCATCATCGTGGAAAAGGACACCCCCGGATTTACGTTTGGCAAGAAAGAGAACAAAATGGGCATCCGCGGATCCATGACCCGTGAGCTCATCTTCCAGGATTGCCGCGTTCCCAAGGAAAACCTTCTGGCCCGCGAAGGTATGGGCTTTATCGTTGCCATGAAAACGCTCGATAGCTCCCGTCCCGGCGTGGCCGCGCAGGCACTGGGCATCGCGCAAGGTGCATTCGACGAAGCCATCCGCTACAGTCGCCAGCGCCGTCAGTTCGGTAAAACTATTTCATCCTTCCAGGCCATTCAGTTCATGCTGGCAGATATGGCCACCAAGATCGAGGCTGCGCGAACGCTCACGTACACCTGCGGACGCTACATGGATAGCGGCGCCAAAGACGTCAGCAAATTGTCCGCCATGGCCAAGGTCTATGCGTCGGATGTCGCCATGGAAGTGACCACCGATGCCGTACAAATTCTCGGTGGCTACGGCTACATGAAGGAATATCCGGTTGAGAAGATGATGCGCGACGCCAAGATCACCCAGAT
>SKVN01000016.1 GCA_007129405.1 Kiritimatiellia bacterium | reverse complement strand
GTATTGACCTCTGACAAGGCTTCAATAGCATCTGCAAGCGATTCCGAATGAGGAAAACTAAGAACATCCAGTAAGTCAAACAAAGTTGGTTGCAAGACTTGCTGTTTTCGAACAACCTTTAGAGACTTTGGACGGTTTATTTTGCTTTTTACAGCCATTAGCGAAACGTACCTTCTTCTTGCTTTCATGCAAGATACTGAAGCTGCCCCAAATGCTCACAATCACCTTGTCGTTCGGTAGCCCACAACAACGTATTCGATCCAGAAAACCGGGCACGATTGAACCATGCTAAACCTTATGAAGAACCGGGTCAAGCTGAACACCCCCACGACATTTTTACCAACATACCCCCCTCTTTTGGGCGGTGATGAAGCGATAGCATAGAAGCGGTTCGTTATGACTGTGTCAGGTGAATTTGGCGCAGATTGACTGATTCAGAGCCCTATCATTTTCACGGGTATCAGCCAATCTGCGCCAAATTCACCTGACGGTTGTTCTTAGAGTATATAGAGCAACAAGGAGTTAGAACTTCTCCGTGTCTCGGTGCCTCTGTGGTGAGTCGTCCATGCTTTGATAAAATCAAGCTCATCTGTAACGCTCAACAATATTGCGTATCCCAGAAGCCCGCCCGTAAACAAAGTGTGTCTCCGTGCCATTCGATGGTACCCTCATCCGAAAGTTGACGGAGTAACCGCGAGAAGGATTCCGGCGTCACACCAATCTCGTGGGCGATAGCCGTTTTGGAAATGGCAATGCAATAGGTGCTTTTGGGACCATAATGCTCCCGCAGGAAATGAAAGAACCGGTCGGCCGGATCATGGCCGGCCAGGTAGGCAATGCGTTCTGTCAAATACCGGACGCGCAACATGAGCCCCACTTCAAAATCCGTCCGGAAACTGTCCATACGCATCAGATCCGTGAAGTGAGCCTTGGGAATACGAAAAAGGATCGAATCTTGCACAGCGCATGCGGTAACAGGGTATGTTCCCTCTTTCAGCAAAGCGGCTTCCGCAAAGATCTCACCAGCTTCACAGGTTTTGATGACAACTTCGCGTCCGTTCGGTGTCGCGCGAATCAACTGAATGCACCCCGCTGAAACAAGATACACGGCGGTCACGGGCTGGCCCTCCCGAAAGACCAGATCTGCTTTGGTATAGGCCACGCGCTCACACGCCCGCGCCAGTGCTGCGCGATTGGACTCCGACAACCCTGCAAAATAATGACATTCCGCTATAATCTGCGCCGCTTCCATATATTGCCCCCCATGTGACCTCACCCTATAGCAACGAATCGTTTCCTTGTCAGATCATTTCCGCAATTTGATCTGAATCAAGGCGTTCCTCATTGCGCCATGTTACATATAGTGAAAAACCAAAGGAGAGAAATCATGATCGCAAAAGTTGATCCCGACAAGTGCATTGGCTGCGAACTCTGTACCAATACCTGCCCGGGCATCTTTCAGATGGATGGCGGCATTGCTGTCGCCAAAACTACGCCCGTACCTGCAGCCGAGGAAGCATCCTGCCGCGAGGCACAAGCAAGTTGTCCCGTGGAAGCCATTTCACTGGAAGAATAAGACCCCGTTTGATTCAGCCAGGAACATAAGGCAGCTAAGTTGACATCACAACAACTGTGCTTGCGCCTAATACCAATCACGGAAACCTATCAGTATTATTGTTCGCTTTCTGCCAGGCTGCTTCGATCCCACCGACCTTGCGTCGGTGGTGAAGAAAGTTGAGAGATGCCGGCAGCTTTACCGCAACGTTTACCCCCACCGACACAAGGTCGGTGGGCGGTTTATACCGGAAAGTTGTAGAACTTGGTATAACATCGCTTTTTAGCCAGAAACCCGTAATGGTAAGGCGGCAAATCGATGTTGCGCTTGACCAGAGTGAATCCAGCTCGCTCAATCCACTTCTCGCAATCAACTGGACGCGGACGAATCTCCATGGAGGGGCCACGCGGGGTAGAGGCATCATAGCACCAATGCATAACACCCACGCGCCCACCAACACGCAAGATACGATAGGCCTCGCGCAACAGTCCTACAGGATCATCCGCATGCAGAATATTGAATAGCATCACATAATCCACGGAGTCATCAGACAGACCGCTACCCTCGGCCACAAAATCACGCTGATAGAGTTTCAGATTCTTGACCCCATGCATCGCGGCAACAGACTTCGTGGCCGCCAGCATGTCCGGCTCCACATCCAACGCATGCAAGACTCCCTGAATACGCTGCGCTACCGGCACGGCAAACGTACCATAGCCACAGCCAAACTCTACCGCATCGCGCACGCTGGCATCTATTTCAAGTTACGCCAACATTAGAGGAACATCGAATAATGTGCTCCAATAATCTGCGTCCGGCATCCCGCTTTCCCGCACCTTCATCATTTACCCTTCGACAAATGATCCGACCGATCCGTCCGATCTATCAAATCTCTCCCAAGTCGCCCCCTCCATCACAGCAACATAAGCTCGGGGGTTCATAAGAAATTCCTCTTTTCATCAAGCATTTGAAAATTGCCAAACATCATATTTACGTTCTCATCCTATATATTCAACCGCCGCATCAATGAAGGCGAGATAGTTGTCAATGAGCGCATCCGGTGGTGTTTCATCAAATGGCCCCGCCGACGGCGAAAGAATGAACCGGCGCCCGGCTACCTCGTCGAGTGTGGCTCTCACGAGCGCCTTCATCTGATCCGGCGTACATGAACGGAATTCGTCGTATTGCATGTTGCCGATAAGCGTGATCTTCTCTTGTGTCACATCGTATGCCTCCGACAACGTGCAATTCCCGACCGGTGGAGCCTCGATCGTATGCAACCCATCCGGCCTCATATCCAGAAAGTCAGGCAAAACCTCCCGAATTTGTCCGTGGTAGTGCTGAATGACCTTCTTCCCGTAGGAGTGGATCAGAGCAATGAGCCGACCTTCATAGGGGACAATCCAACGCTGGAAGGTCTCGCGACTGACCATGGGCGGTGAAGCCAGCTCGCTCCCGACGAGGAAATATACGTCCGCAAGATCACGCTCCAGACAATAGCGGTAAACAAATTCGAGCTGGCGCATGCGACGGTCCATCCAGTCTTCGATCTCCGAACTGTGCGTGAGCGACCAAATGGGATAAATGTTCAAATCCGCCGAATGATAAAGCGTATTAATCGGGGATCCGAGGTCGAGCATCATCGATCCTGATTCCAGCGGGAATTCCGCCCGCTCCTTCAGGTATCGATCAAGTTGCTGATCCATCTGCGCCGTCAGACGTGCTTCGTCACGCTGGATTGGCAGAGTGCAGAACGCCTCGAGATCTTCGTCGGATGCGAGCAACTTCTTGCCATGCG
>SKVN01000010.1 GCA_007129405.1 Kiritimatiellia bacterium | reverse complement strand
GCCGCTTGACATTGCAGGAGGCGGAATCATCGGGAGCCAGGGTGCTGAAAGCGCAGGGGGTTACCTTTGGCTATGATGTTGCGCAACCCCTGATACGGGATTTGGATCTGCAAATCATGCGCGGCGAAAAGGTGGGGATCATCGGGCCGAACGGGTGTGGCAAAACCACCTTGCTAAGACTGATTTTGGGAGAGTTGCAGCCACAAACCGGAACGGTACAACTGGGTACGCGTTTGCAGGTGGCGAGGATTGATCAGTTGCGCGGAGCGCTGGATTTGGATCGGTCCATTTTGGAAAACATTAGTGGTGACGGCATGCATGTCGAGATAAACGGCCAGCAGCGCCATGCATACGGTTACTTGCAGGAATTCCTGTTTACCCCCGAGCGCGCACGGACGCCCGTTGGCATCTTGTCGGGCGGCGAAAAAAATCGTTTGTTGCTGGCGATGGCATTTACGCAGCCGTTTAATGTTCTGATTATGGATGAGCCCACCAATGATCTTGATTTGGAGACGTTGAGTTTGTTGGAGGAGCAGATTCAGCAACACCCAGCGACGATGTTGCTGGTGAGTCATGACCGCGAGTTCTTGAATCGCACGGTATTGCGCACGCTCGTGTTTGAGGGCGATGGTCAGATTGGACAGTATGCGGGGGGATACGATGACTGGTTACTGCAGCGTAAAGCCCCTGCTGCTGACGCCAAACCGAAAGTAGCAACGAAAGCGGTGCGGGCATCGGCGGGAACGCGCAAGCTTACGAATCGCGAACGGGAAGAACTGAAACACTTACCTGTCCAGATCGAAACCTGGGAGGAAGAACAAGAATCCCTTCTTGCCAGCCAAGCAGATCCTGCCTTCTACCGGCAGGCCCCCGAGAAGATCGCTGCATCGCAAGAACGGCTAAAAGCGTTGGCTGAGCATATCGAGTTTGGTCTGGCGCGCTGGGAAGAGCTAGAGGATATCGCTGGCGGATAGCCAGTTGTCACGCATCAGGGATCGGGGAGCCGTGGGCGTGGCCATGTATTTCGCGTGCTACAAAAATGAGGGTGCCGTCGGTCGAGGGGGCCAATCGGTCTTTCCGGGTTATGCTAATGGATGGCTGTGAACAACCGGCATGGCGTGCCCGAGTCCCGAGATGCCCATGCAGGAAATGGATACACCATTGCGTCGCATCTTCGATTTTCGAAAAGATGGGCGCATCGGATGCTCCTGAGATGCGAAAGGTACCACGCTCATTGGTGGCAATGCGTACCATGTGTCGTACGGAAATATTGCCAATGATGGCACCTACCGCATTGGCAACATCTGCGTGTGCAGGTATGTTGCATTTTGCCGCTAGCAGGTGCGCGGCGCCCGGGGTGAAGGCGCCAGCGGGAGCACCAATGCCGATAATGGGCCAAGGTATTACAAGTTGGAGCTGGGGCTTTGCGTCCTGTAACTCGGATCGGTTGGCAAGGTGATCGAGCAATGCTTCAGCGCTGCGCTGATTGGCCGCCAGATCCGGCAGGGTTTCGTGCAGCGCCATGCGGGCAATCTCGGCTGCTAGCTTTTTCTGAAAAGCTTTCACGATCGCTGTTGCCCAGGCCTTTGCATTGCGCTCCGTGCCGGCACAGCTACATGCGGCATCAAGCGCAGCCTGCGCATCCCACTGCTGGAATGTGCCGAGCACATGTAGAGCATCGGTTGGTGTAAAACCGCTATAGGCGACCAGTCGCTGTTCCAACAAGTGCTGCAGTGGCAGCATGCGCGGGTGCGGCACACCAATGGCTGCGGCTACCTCTTCGGGTTGCATGGGGTGTGTGGCTAATACAGACAAAATCTGATTTTCACGTTCTGACAAGTTTGCAAGGGCCTCCTTGCGCGTACGAAGGAGCAGAATCCAGTTGTCGGGCAGAGCAGGGTGTCCTGCGGTTGCTGCCGAAACACGGGCTATCGCGTCTTTGCCGCCGGTGACGTGTGCTGCAGTCCACGCAAGGGGGATCACACGGTCGGGACCGATCGTGATGGAGCCTTGCTGCATGCGAATGCAGCTATCGCCACCGAGGCCGGATGTTTGCAAGTCGAGCGCTTGAATATGGGTTTGCCAGCCCCCGATGGAGGCTCCTTCCGGATTCATGGCAACTTGTCCGTCTTGCAGAAGCGCCGTATCCGTGGTGGTGCCACCAATGTCCACAATGAGACCATCACGGATGTTGGCCAGCCATCCGGCGCCGGCGGCAGAGGCCGCTGGGCCTGAGAGCATGGTTTCGAGTGGACGCTCGCAGGCTGCCTGCAAGCGCATGAAGGAACCGTCACTGCGTACGACCATTACAGGCGCTGTAACACCGGCAGCATCAAGCGCGCCCGATACCCGTTGGAGCAATTCCTCGAGGCAGGGAATAATGCGAGCATTGAGTGCCGCCGTTTCTGCACGAACACGATAATGCAGGCTATTGGATAGCTCATGACTGCATGTGCAGATTAATCCGGTAGTTTCTTGGATCAGTGCTTTTACCTGCAGCTCGTGCGCAGGGTTAATATGCGCGGCGTATCCTCCCACGGCAAAAGCGGTCACGCCTTTTTTCTGCATGAGTTCCTGTGCCACGTTACGCACCTGTTCTGGATTGACTGGTTCACGCTCGGTTCCCTCAATGGCCATTTGACCTTTGATGGTGACAACGGGTTTGTGTTGAAAGTCGTCGAGTTCTTGCCAGCCGCAGGGGGGCATGACCAACAAGCCTACCGCTTGTCCACGATGTTCCACGATCGCATTTGTTGCGAGTGTGGTAGAGACGGCAACGAGGGTAGCCCTGCGACACAGGACAGGGTCTAGCCCTGCGAGTGCCTCTCGGATGCCATAACTGTAGTCCCAGTGCGTAGTCAGTGCCTTGTTTTTGGCAAGTACCGTATTGGTGTCAAAATCAAATAAAACCGCATCGGTATAAGTGCCGCCAGCATCAATACCGATGCCGATGCCACGATGTTTGGCCGAAAAGTCCGGTGCCGTCGCGGTATGATCCGTGATTTCCGGTGCCGTTGCATGGGGTGTTGGGCTGGAGCAAGTCAGGCGTGCATGCAGCGCGTCATAACTGGTGATACTGCCAGGAGGCACACAGAGCATGGTCTCAGAGGTCTCGGTGCAATGCAGCGCTTCGTTGAGTAAATTGTGCGTGCCAGGAATGCGTTCGTATTGCCATCCGTGTTTGCGAGCTAACGATTCCGCCTCCTTGGCGTAGCGTTCCTTCTGCCCTCCAACCCCTGTGTCGATGAACGCCGCCCGTGTATAATTCCGCGTCCAGCTCTGCATGAAATCTTCAATGTAGGCCGCATTATCCGCCCCATACAGATTTGCCGTTTCTGCTGCATCCCTGCTTGCGCCTTTGGTTGGATCGTCGGATCCCATACCCGAGGATAGGTCCTCCTTTTCCTCGACCCATCCGGCCGAAAGGTAATAGGTGCCTGGCGCTTTACTGAATTGCTCGCGATAAGCTTGATCTGAACCGAGAAACAGTGCGATACAGTCGTGCACCCGCGGTATAATCAAAGGTTTGGTGCGTGCTTGAAGGCCCGCAGTTCCGTGGCCACATAAACCATACCCGACCACGATCCGGCTGATGTCGGGATCCTTGTCGATCGCGTCAATGGTTTCCTGCAGTCGGCGACGCAATGCAGGAGGGGATGTGTGCAACCCGCCCGGCAGATAGTGCATCTGTATTTCGAAATCGATATGCTCTTGCAAGAATTTGCAGTCCAAAGCGAGTACGCCGCAGGCAACCAGCGCAATTTTCGTCTTGTTGGGGACTTCATCCTTACCGTTTTTCATGTGGGCATTATGATGAGCATGGGATGCGGTGTCCAGTGTTCTATGACGATGGAGCGACGCTTGGATGTGGCTTTGAGGGGGGGCGTGTACCGTGGGAAGGTTATGGCAAACGAGCCGCAACAAATATGTAATTATGCGCATTAATGCATTACATAATTGTCGCGTTTGGTCATGCGTTCGAGCGGCCCAACAAAAATATCATTCTGATTTCTTTCAGTTTATTGGGGAATATTGCTGAACGAAATCCTGTGCAAGAACTTGGCACGGCATTTGCTGATAATAGCAGCGTATTCATAACATGGTGGTAGTGATGTGTCTTTTGACCATTGCGAAAGAAAGGAAAGTTCAAAAATGATGAAGGAAAATGAGTTAACGGAGTTGTATGGTGAGAATGTCTTCAGTCCGAAGGTAATGCGCAATTACCTTTCGGAGAAAGCCTATGCTTCTTTGATGAAGACGATTTCCGAGGGTAGTGCTTTGGATGCGAGCATCGCCGATGAAGTGGCCGAGGCCATGAAAACCTGGGCACTTGAAAAAGGTGCAACACACTACACACATTGGTTCCAGCCGCTTACTGGCAGCACAGCAGAGAAGCATGATTCGTTCCTGACGCCGGATGGTGAAGGCGGCATCATGCTAAAGTTCTCGGGGAAAGAGTTGATCCAGGGTGAGCCGGATGCATCGAGTTTTCCCTCGGGTGGTTTGCGGGCAACATTTGAAGCACGCGGATATACAGGCTGGGACCCGACGAGCCCGGCATTTATCAAAGAGGGTACCGATGTTGCCACCTTGTGTATTCCAACCGTTTTTTGCGGTTATCATGGAGAAGCATTAGACAAAAAGACGCCTTTGCTACGCTCCATGGATGCCCTGAGTGAGCAGGTCTGCCGTTTGGGTAAATTCTTTGGGATCGATCTTCCTGGGAAACGCGCGATGGCAACTTTGGGCCCCGAGCAAGAGTACTTCCTGGTTGACAGCGAATATTATGAGGCGCGTCTGGATTTGGTTCAGACTGGCCGTACACTTTTCGGTCGCAAGCCTTCCAAGCACCAGCAAATGGAAGACCATTACTTCGGTGCCATTAAAACGCGCGTGATCGATTTCATGGCTGACTTGGATCGCGAGCTCTGGCGGTTAGGCATTCCCGTTCGCACGCGTCACAACGAAGTGTGCCCTGCGCAGTTTGAGATTGCCCCGATGTTCGAAACCTTGAATCTGGCTGTTGACCATAATATGGTGATGATGGAGACGCTGAAAATTGTGGCGGAGAGCCATGGTTTCGTTTGTTTGCTGCACGAAAAGCCGTTTGCAGGGGTAAACGGATCAGGAAAGCACAACAACTGGGCGGTGAGTGGACCTGACGGCAAAAACTGGTTGACGCCGGGCGACAACCCCCACGAGAACGCCAAGTTCCTAACCATGATCGTGGCACTGATGAAGGCTGTCGACACGCATGCTGACCTGTTGCGGGCAGCGGTGGCCTCGGCTGGCAATGACCATCGTTTGGGTGCGAATGAAGCTCCGCCTGCGATCATTTCGATCTTCCTCGGTGAGCAGCTCTTCGATGTCATCGAGCAGCTCGAAAAAGGTCCTGCGAGCAGCAGTAAGGCTGGCGGCGAAATCAAGGTTGGCGTCACATCCTTGCCGACGCTACCGCGTGATGCAACGGATCGTAACCGGACATCGCCTTTCGCGTTTACGGGCAACAAATTCGAATTCCGTGCAGTTGGTTCGAACCAGAGCTGCGCAGGCCCGAATGTTGTACTCAATACGATTGTTACCGAAGCGCTCGATGAAATCTGCACGGCTTTGGACGAGGCCGTTGCGGCAGGCAAGGACTTCAATGCAGCCTTGCAAGAGTTGCTGCAGACCTTGGTCAAGAAGCACAAACGCATCTTGTTTAATGGCGACAACTACACCGAGGAGTGGGTTGAAGAAGCTGCTCGGCGTGGACTGCCCAACTTGAAGAAGGGGCCAGAGGCTTTGCAATCGATTGTTGCCGACAAGGCAATTGCACTCTTTGAAAAATACCATGTGCTTTCTGAAGCGGAGCTTCGCTCGCGTTATGCCATCTATGATGGTGCCTACACGGAGGCTGTTGCAATTGAAGCGGGAACCGCTGTGACCATTGCTACAACGCAGATTCTGCCGGCTGCACTAGAGTATCAGGCCACTGTAGCTTCAACAGTTACAGCGTTGAAAGATGCGGGTGTCGCCGATACGGCTGCCGTTTCCAAGGTTCTCAAAGAGGTATGTGAACTGACGACAGCTTTGGTGACCGGTATTGAATCGGTTAAGGCTGCCGATGAGCATGATCCGCTGGGTACACTTGAGAAGATGGAAGCATTACGTGAAGTCGTGGATGCATTGGAAGGCATCATTCCAGATGAAATCTGGCCGTTGCCCTCCTATACGGAAATGTTGTTTGTATATTAAGAATCCCATGCCCACCATGGGGCCGTCCTTCCCTTCGGGGAGGGGCGGCTTTTTTATTGGGGGCTATTCCTGGTAGATTCGTACGGTCGCATTCTCATACAGGAGGCGAGCGCGGGCGGGGATGTCTCCACGCCCGTCAATGGAGAAATGGTAGCTGCGTTGTACATCGCCGTACCATTGTACATGTAACCCCTCAACACGGAAAATGTTACGCAGCCATGCTGTCCAAGCGCTGACACTGTCGCGGGATGGTCTATGTGCGCGCCATGGTGGAGAGGGGACGCGCATAACGAGTTTCGGATTTCCTGAGAATGTAAAGCGCGGACATCCGGTGAGATAGGCTTGTATGCGCGTCCGTTCGGGAGATGGCGCATGGATCTGAAAGGGGCCATATGGGTCATGGTGGTTGAGATGCATTGCCGCATCTTTTACATCTGCCGTTGCCGCCATCCGGGATCTTGCCACCACCACCATTACGGCAGCCGCAAGCGATACTCCCAGGAGAAAGCCCCACATTAAGCCCTTTTGAGCAGTCCTCAAACGTGCAGACCAGACGTATACGGCAGATACCGCAAAGGCTACGATAAATGGCGTTGCCAATAAGGCACCATACATATACGGATCCAGCGCAAGTGGTATGCAGAATAGCAGCATGGCTTTTGCATAGGGCGCATTCTTTGTTACGGTTGTTAGACCACTGATCCACCCCACGAGGGCAATGGGGAAGAGCCAGATGAATCGGCTCACGATCAGCCATGTCGCGCCGAGAGCATTACCGGCAATGCCGGGTAGCGCGACGCGAGGGCTAATCAAAACCCCGAGCAAAAACATGGGCACTAGTAAGTATGTTTTCGTTAACCAATGTTGTGGGATAGCCCAGTGGAAAATTTGAGCCGCGAAAAGTAATGGTAACGCAATCCAGGCCGCTTTATGGGAAAGGAGAAGCATTGCGCAGAGAACGGTGATGCTGCAATATCGTAACCAGCGATCCAATCTGTCCTGCGGCGTTTCGGTTACACCGTTCCGAGCGGAAAGGAGGTAGAGCAAAGCTGGTAGTATTGCCATAAATAGGCCGCGGCCGGTTGCCCAATGCGTATAGCGCACGAAAACGGGGGACAACACATAGAGCAGCGCCGCCAGGTCGCTATATTTGTCGGGCAGCATCGTTGCAAACCAGCAGCGACTCGTTGTGAAAGCTATCGTTAATACGAGCAGCGAGAGCACACGGAATCCACCTTCAACACCGAGGTTGCCGACAGTCTGGATGGTAGCCAGCAAGATCGGCTGAAGCGACGGATAGGAGCGCGGTAAGAACCCGAATAACCCGAGCGGATGTATGAGCCACGGAATGGAAGATTCGAGCCGTATTGCCGTTGCCAGATCTTGCCACTTATAAGTGTCAATTCCCGTAAAACGGGTATAGGGAAAGATTACAAGTGCAACGAAAAACAACAGAAAAAGCGGCGCTCCTTTTTCGATATGCAGGAATGGAATCGGCTTACGAATCAACAGAAATAGCGTTACAGCAAGTAGTAGCACGACAATATGTGCTGCAAGGAGATACACCCGCGTAATGGGAATATTGAGATAGGTAAACCCAACGCACAATAGAAACGGCAGTAGCGCAACCATAACAGGATAGGCGCACCGCTGATTCCGATGGCTTGAGAAACACAGCTTGGTCAAGAAATAGGGTGGCACAGCGAGAAGCGTAATCAGAATGCAAATGTTTGGAATCAACATCTTCACAAACCGCTGGGTGATGGAGAAGGGGAAATATAGACGGCAATAATCGTAGTGTCTGTCAACATCGTAAGGGTAATGGTTGGGCTACTACCTTGCGAAACCCCTCCAATACGCCAATGGCTGAACACATTACCATTGCTAGTTAGGGGCGCGACTAAAGTTGTCATTCCGCCAATTGTATAAAAACGCTGAAAAGTTGTTGTTCCAACGGCGTTACCATTCAGGTCGGATGACGCTTCAATACGCGTATTCATTACGCCATCCGGGCCTTCTGAAAGTACCGTAAGCCGTACAGCAGAAACGGGGGGAGGAGTAACATCGGGAGGCGTTATATCTACAGGATCTATGCCAGAAATGCTAACGCCAAACATGTCCGGTAAGTCTGACGCCTCAATCAGATCATCGGGGATCGGGTCTACATCGGGTGGTGCTTCAATGCCGACTTCGGGCCAAACAACTTCGGGATCCGGTATAAACCCAGGCGATTCCGCAATGGGGTCCAGAGGTTCCCCCGGTGCTGGAATCATATATTTCTCGCGTAATGCATGTGGTATATCGTTGGTCGTATGAAAACAGAATATTACATTAATGAATGTGATAGATTCCGGCATATACGTTGTTATCGGGCGAAATCCTCCCGCAGAACTGCTTGCACTCGGGGCCATTTTGCTTGCTTCATGTATCGGGCGTATGGGTTCCTTGAAGGAGCCGCCCGCAACGAGCCGCATGTCAGGCAGTCCATGATGCGGAAAATCGTTTAGCCATTCTCCGACGCTTCCTGTTAGATCATGAATACCGAATCCGTTTTCGTTTCGTAGTGTCCGCCCGATAGACAAACGGTTCATACCATCAAAAAAGCCCACAGGCTTTAATTCGATGTCATGTCGTAGCACAGAATCAAGGACGATGGCATCATTTGTTGTGAAGGTATTACGCCCAAATCCATATAGGGTATTGGTTTGACCATTCCAGGAAGCAGCTTTGTAAAATTCATTGAATGTATTTGTGGGGTATTGTGATGAAATATCCGTAAATTCAAACATAGGGAGACGAAACCCTTGCACGTTAATCCAATCTCGCCGCTCCCTAAATGAAAATTCACCGTTATGCCAGTTGGTGGCGGTTATAGGGGCCCAGTCCTGTTGATTGGTTCCTTCGCTATACGCACGTTGCCCCAATCCCCGTCCAGTGTGAATGGTTAACCAGTTGCAGTACTTTAGAGCGCCAAACCACGAAACGCCCGTTACAGGATGGTTCGCGTAAGGCGTGTTACCTTGTTCGTCGGAAAACAATCGGTAACGGTCACCCCGAACACGATCCGGCGTGTAAAGAATCACGTCCGCGTCAATGCGAAAAATTTCATCCCGTCCGGCACGTTTGTCGGGGTGAAACCACACATTGCCCTGCTTATCAAAGAACAAGTTTTCGCCCCGAGCATTATTCGGGTTTTGTTCGGCATCATTGAGAAAACGTACCCATTGGCGGTTCGTCATTTCAAAACGCGCCATGTAAAAATCATAATCGGGTCCTTTCGTGCCAATATCGCCTGGAATAATATTAAACAGCGTCTCGTTGTATTTATCCGCATCGACTTGATTTAAAGCAGGAGAGGAGATTGACGTCTCTGTTCCCCCAAGCATGGTGTATTGCGCCGTTAATACGCGTGTAGATCCGTTTGCTTCTTTTCGGCGAACAACAGGTGCATGTTGATACACTTCCAGTCCCTCGCTTTGGTAAATCATATGGCCATCAGGCGTTACAGCTTCAGGATCCACGCCTTCAATCATGAAACGGATTAGCGAAGGATCTGCCCCCTGGATAAGTGCGAAGGCAAACTCGATATGATGCTCATTTACAAAGTGTGCCAACGAAATCCCTGGATATACATGCCGATATACCGGCTCCGTGTTTCCTCCCTCCACATCTTGCGCAACCGGAAAATCAGCATGGCCACGGTGTAGGAAAAGACTGTTAGGCTGGGGAGTGGTGCTATTGTGCATCTCTGCATTGGGGGCAGCCCCCACCAAATGAATACTCACTTGTGGATAGGCCAGTGCGATGGTTGGTAGTACCAATCCGCTTATCAATAACGCGGCAAACAGCTCACGGTAAAATAGAATGTGTAAAAAGAAACGTAGCCGGATTTTTGTTGTCATGGCGTATCGTCCTTGTAATCTACAGGAGAAATAATCTGTACTACCACACGATGGGAAGAGAAGCTGGCAGTAAATTCCACAGGATTACGCCATGCTGTACGACCTGTAATCGTATCGCCATAATGCATGCACACAGCAGCCGCGCCCAGTTGTTCGCTCGGTTTCCATGCGCTTTCCGTATCAACGGCTGTAACCTCATGGTCTTTCTCTTCAACACTAAGCACAATCTCCTCATGCGCTTCGGGAGCGCGCATGGTTATTCGCTGAACGATTCCAGTGCTTACGGAAACAAAAGGTTCGCGTTGAACAGAAGGTTGAACAAGTGCATCAAAAAAAACAAACGCTAATGCGCCGATCACAAGTAATAAAAACAGCAAAACGGCAGCGATGATAGAAAGTGCTACAACTGGTTTTCCCTTTGTCATGCGTACAGTGATCCCCTTGACTCGTTATTCTCAAATAGTTGGAATCCTGTGTCAATGCTGATTCAGTTGGTACGGCATCGCACGTCGTTTTCCCTTCTGGTTATTGTGCTCGTGCAGGTTGCATTTGCAATTCGTCGCCTTAAAGCATACAGTAAAAATACCTTTGTACAACATATCTTGGCACGTCTTTCTAAAATAGGGAATTCAAAATATGGCAGGTATCGACGCACCGGTATCCATTACGGATCTCGCTTATGGGGGAGATGGGGTGGGTCACCTGAATGGAAAAGTCATTTTTGTCCCAGGTGTTCTGCCGGGTGAAGTTGCTACTGTGATTGTCACCCAGGATAAGAAGCGATTTTCCAAAGGGACCTGCGTGGATCTTATCAGCCCATCTGCGCATCGTTGCAGTCCCGCATGCTCCGTGGCGAAGGAATGCCCTGGCTGTGCCTACCAGCACTTGACGTATGAACAAGAGCTTACATGGAAGCAAAAGCAGTTGTGTGGCTTGCTGCTACGGATCGGGAAAGTGGATCATGTGCCGGATTTTACGCCGGTAGCAGCCCCTGCTGCCCTTGCGTATCGGAATAAAATCGTTCTTCATGCAGATGGGGAGGAGCATCTGGGCTATCTGGGGCACGACAATCGCACCGTTGTGAATATTCAGGATTGTCCACTAGCGGTTGAACCGATTCGCGGCGCAATCAGGAAATTCCGGGAGGAACATCTAACCCAGCTTCGGGCTGGTGATCATGTTACATTCCGCTGGACGGATCATGATGGTGTTGTTTCCTGGGTTAATCAGGATGCACCACAACAAAGTCTGACGGAGGGCGTGGATGGGGTGGCCTGGCAGGTTCCAGCTGTCGGTTTCTGGCAAGTAAATCCCGCGGCTACCAGTCTCCTGCTTAAAACCGTACTGCACATGGTGGATGGTTGTGCGTATCGTTATCTTATGGATTTGTACTGCGGCGCTGGTTTGTTTGCCTTGTCGCTCTCGCAGGATGGTATACATACGCTAGGCGTGGAGCTGGACTATGGGGCGATTCGGGCGGCGAAAGCAAACGCCCGACAACAGAACAAGTCAGATGTGAAATTCGTGCAAGGAGATGCAGGGAAAGTATACCCGCATGCGCAAGAGGCGGTTGCACCCGCAGAAACGCTGGTGTTGGTAGATCCGCCACGACGTGGACTTGAGAAGCAGTTGCTTGCGCAGCTAACCGGTGCGCATGGTCCGCGTTATGTATTATATGTTTCGTGTGCCGCGGACACACTGGCACGCGATTGTTTGTCACTGGCAACAGCTTATGATATCCGTCGTGTTCAAATGGTGAATATGTTTCCGCGAACCGCACATTTTGAAACGGTTATGCTATTTGAAAGGCGAGCATAAAAAAAGGCGGAGTTCGTAAAGAACCCCGCCTTTTGCGTATATCTATGGCTAGTTTTTGCCGCGCCCGCTAACACCCTTGGTTGCCTTCGTGACAACTTTGGCTTTTGCTTTGGGCCGCAAACTGCGAGCAGCCTTGCCTGCCAACCACATCTCGGAGTTGCCTAGTTCTGCCAACTCTTTGTCGAGACGCTCTTTGTAGTCTTTACGACCGCACATGCTGATCACGCGTTTGGTCTCGCTACCATCCTTCACGCGTTTGTACAGTTCGTTGAACACGGGCCGCGTGGCCTTTTTGAATTTGGGTCTCCAATCGAGTGCACCACGCTGTGCGGTTGCCGAACAATTCGCGAACATCCAGTCCATCCCGTTTTCATCCACAAGGCGGATCAGACTTTGCGTCAACTCTTCAACGGTTTCATTAAAGGCTTCACTTGGGCTGTGGCCGTTTTTGCGTAAAACATCATACT
>SKVN01000039.1 GCA_007129405.1 Kiritimatiellia bacterium | reverse complement strand
GCTGCTCTGCTACGCGCAAATCACGCATATGTAAGGCGGCGCGCCAGTCTTCCTGCTCAAAAGGATCATTCGCCTGAAGATCATGGGCTGCGGGTAATTGCCATTCCGTGGTGACATCGGGGTGTGGTGTGACCGCCAATATGTACTCCAAACCGCGCCGTACCAGTTCTGCCATGGATATCTCTTGGCGTTCCGCCAGATGGTGAGCGGCCAAGTACAAATGATCCGGTAACTGTATTTGTGTTCTTTTCATGATGTATATATTACATCGCTTACATTATTATGTCAAAAGATATGCGCCAGCATTCATCTGATTTTTGCCTTTTCCTGAAGATCTCACCCCTGATCGAAACGTCCGCCCGCCCCCTCGACCTTGCCACCATCACCAAAGCCTTCAAGGGTGCTCGCAAACCCAAGGTACAGGAAATCCTCGATGCCCTCACAGACCTCGGCCGCCTCACCCGCACCGACGACCACCACTGGCAAGGGTGATGCTCAGGCAATTTCCTGTGTTTTGAATCGGGACAACCACGCCCGGCAATGCATATGCATTTCTCATACGAAACATAAATCATTACGGTTGACATTTTATTTCTTATGCGTAACACTTCAAAAGCATCACAACCGAGCTTGAAAGGCGTGTAATGGAAGCAATTATCAATAGACCGCTCTACATGCAGAAAATCGAGCCTTTTATCGGCAAAGATTTGATCAAGGTATTTATAGGCCAGAGACGCGTCGGAAAAAGCTACCTAATGCGCGGCGTGCAAAAACGTTTACTGGAGCAATCCCGTGCAGCGCAGGTAATAACCATCGACAAGGAGAAATCCGAATTCGATGACATTCGAGACGCACAGTCGTTGATCAAATACGTCAAAAAGCATGCGAAAGCTAGGCATAACGCCTTGTTTATCGATGAGGTACAGGAGATTGAGGGTTTCGAACGGGCCCTGCGAAGCTTGAACGCAACGGGTACATTCGACATCTATTGTACCGGTAGCAATGCGAACTTGCTTTCGCGGGATCTTTCGACTCTGCTTGCAGGGCGATGCATCGAAATTGATGTGTTTCCGTTGACATTCAAGGAGTTTCTCGCGTTTCATGACCTTACCAATTCTGATGAAAGCCTACGCACGTATATCAAGCACGGTGGGCTTCCCTATCTACGACATTTGGAACACACGGACAGTGTTGTTTTCGAATACCTTGAGAATATCTATCAGGCAATTCTGTTCCGGGACGTGGTTGCACGGCACCAGATCAGAAACCTTGACCTGCTTTCACGCTTGGTCCGCTTCCTTGCAGACAATACCGGTTCGCTCGTTTCGGCCAACGCAATCGCGAAATTCCTCAAATCGCAACGTATGTCTGCCTCCACGAAAGTGATTCTCGAGTATATCGGTTTCCTGGAAGAAGCCTGTTTCATTCTGAAAACACCACGCTATGACATTCGCGGAAAAAGAATTTTCGAGGTGAACGACAAGTTTTACTTTGCAGATCTTGGACTGCGTAATGCCATTGCCGGATACCGTCCCGGCGATATCAATAAGATACTTGAAAATCTGGTTCACAATCACCTTGTCGCGCATGGCTATACGGTTAACGTGGGCGTCTGGGGAGACACTGAAATCGACTTTGTGGCCAGCAAGGCTGACCGGATCACGTACTACCAGGTGGCCTACCAGTTGACAGATGAGCGTGTTGTTGCACGTGAATTCGGGAATCTGGCAAGAATTCCAGATCACTACCCGAAAAAAGTCATTACCATGGATGCCATGGCAGCCGGGAATCAGCAGGGCATTGAACACATCCACATCCGCGATTTTCTCACCCATACCGACTAACCCATGCAGCCTGCCTCACCCGTCAATCCAGTTACTGAGCCCGCAAGACCAATGACGGCACCTATCAAAGGTAGGCTTTCGAGAATACACGAACATCAAAACCCAATAGCCGCCACTGACAACCCGCTGAAGCAATCCTGAACGTGAATCATTTTTTGACACAACGTAATCCTGCATGATACAAGTACACCATGAGCATGATGACAATAGATTGCGGTCCTGAGCTTGCCGTAGCCTTAGGCCGGCGGGAAAGCGAGCTGGATAAAGAACTGCGGATAGCCTCTGCCTTAAAGCTATTCGAGCTTGGTCGCATATCAAGCGGACTGGCTGCCCGGCTTGCGGGAATTTCTCGTGTGGAATTTCTTTTAACATGCGGCCAGTATGGTGTCTCTGTTTTCCAACAAACCGAAGCGGAGCTACAAAGCGATATGAATGCCGCTCTCGGAGCCGCGCTGTGATCGTTGTGGTAAATACCTCGCCGCTCATTGCACTTGATCGCATCGACCACCTAAATGTTCTTTCCCAACTCTTTGGAGATGTCACACGGCCTCGGTCTGTTCTGGATGAACTGATGGCAGGCAAACACATCTATGGCGGATCACAATCCATATTTCATGCTGATTGGATCAAAACGCTCGATGATCCGCCCGAAATGATATTGCGGAAAGAACTCGGCGCTGGAGAAACTGCCGTCATCGCTCTTGCACTGCGTCTAAAAGCTGATTTGGTAATACTCGACGATTTGTCAGCCCGCAATGTGGCCGTTGAACTTGGATTAAACGTGACCGGAACGCTGGGCGTGCTATTGGCAGCGCATCGAAAGGGCTTTTTGCAAGACATAAACCAAGCACTTTTTGCCTTGAAAGACGCCGGATTCAGAATCTCGGACGCTGCAATCAACAGTATGCTGTCGGATGTATAACCACGAATCCCACTTTCGCCGTCAATCCAGTCAATAGGGTCAATGAGGTCACACAATGCACTCCTGCTCATCTGATCAACACCAATGACGGATCCTATCAGGGGTAGGCTTTTGAGATCACATAAACATTGATCATTATGCGGCCCAAGGATTAAAACTGACCGTGCGGATCGTTTCGTTACATCAAGGAGCAGGCAAATGTTGAAGAAAGGTAGATTCCTTGCCATGAGTATACTCGCGTGCACCTGTGTTGTTCGTGCGGATGAGCTGCATCCGAGAATCGCGATAATCAAGGCGGATGATATTCGCCGGCCCACGGAAAAATGGGATCGTTTCTTTCAGCTCTCGGAAGCAAAGGGAGTCAAGGTTTCGGCAGGCATCATTTGCGAAACGCTGGCCGACCGGAATCCGGAATACATTGCATGGTTGCTGCGCAGGCAAGATACCGGCTTTGTTGAATTCTGGAACCACGGCTGGGATCACAAGCGCTGGAAGGATCAGGATGGAAATGAGCTGCGTGAATTCTCGGGGACGGGCTACAACCACCAGAAGCGGCACTTTGACCAATCGCAAGCCTTGATGAAGGAGATTCTCGGGCGGCCTTCCATCGCCTTTGGCGC
>SKVN01000061.1 GCA_007129405.1 Kiritimatiellia bacterium | reverse complement strand
TGCTGAATGGTTCTACCGGTATCGCGGTGGGTATGGCCACGAACATCCCTCCGCACAATCTGGGTGAACTTGTGGACGGGATCCTCCATTTCATCGATAACCCGGACTGTACCGTCGACGATCTCATGCAGTTTGTCCAAGGCCCCGACTTCCCCACCGCAGGCATGATCTGTGGCATGGCACCGATCCGGGCAATGTATCATACCGGACGCGGACTCATCCGTATTCGTGGAAAAGCCCGCATCGAGGATATGAAGGGCGACCGCGAACGCATTCTGGTCTACGAGCTACCCTATAACGTAAACAAGGCCAAGCTTATCGAAAGTATCGCCGTTCTCGTGCAGAATAAGGCTATTGAAGGTATCTCGGATCTGCGGGATGAGTCCAACAGTAAAGAACCTGTGCGGATCGTCATCGAACTCAAAAAAGGCGCAATTGCAGATGTAATCCTGAACAATCTCTACAAGCATACGCAGCTTCAAACTACGTTTGGTGCGATCATGCTGGCACTCGATGGCGGACGCCCCAAAGTGATGAATCTGACGGACATCCTGCGCTGCTTTGTAGACCACCGTTTCGATGTCGTAACCCGCCGCACACAATATGAGTTGGCCAAAGCCGAAGCACGCGCGCATATTCTCGAAGGCTTGCGTATCGCGCTCGACAACCTCGATGAAGTCGTACGCACGATCCGCCAAGCCACCGACCGCGAAAATGCCCGTTTGACCTTAATGAGCCGCTTCGCGCTCAGTGATTTGCAGGCTCGGGCCATTTTAGATATGCGTCTCTACCAGTTAACCGGACTGGAACGCGACAAAGTCGAACAGGAATATGCCGCCATCATGGAGCGCATCGCCTACTTACGCTCCCTGTTAGCCGATCGCCAATTAATCTTTGGCGTTATCAAAAGCGAATTGGCCGAAGCCAAGGAAAAATATGCGGATCCTCGCCGCACCGAAATCACCGCCGCCGCCGATGATATGGATATTGAAGATTTGATCGCCGATGAAGCCTGCATCATCACCATTTCGCATAGCGGCTACATCAAACGGGTCCCGATCGACACCTATCGTGCGCAGCGGCGCGGCGGCAAGGGTGTGGCGGGCATGATGACCAAGGATGATGATTATGTCGAACACCTCTTCACGGCCACAACCCATGACAGTATCATGTTCTTTACACCCGACGGACGCGTTTATATTGAAAAAGTATACCGGGTACCCGAAGCAGGACGTACCTCCCGCGGGAAAGCAATTGTAAATATGCTTAACCTCCGCGAAGACGAGCGCATCGCTGCCATGATCCGCGTGCGCGACTTGGAAGACGGCTCCAATCTTGTGATGGCCACGCGACAAGGCGTCGTCAAAAAAACCAAGTTAAGCGACTACCGAAATGTTCGCAAGGATGGCATTATCGCGATTCGCGTGGATGACAACGATCGCCTGATCGAAGTCAAACAAACCACCGGCGAAAATGAAATTCTGCTGCTCACGCGTAATGGTATGAGCATTCGTTTTCCCGAGATGCAATTGCGTGAGCAAGGGCGTGCTACGCGTGGGGTACGCGGCATCAAATTAAAAGGTGACGATTGCGTGCACAGCATGGCCATCGTCGACAAGGAAGCATCCTTCATGGTCTGTACCGAAAATGGCTATGGCAAGAAAACCGATTTCGATGAATACCGTCCACAAAACAGAGGTGGCAGCGGCATTATCGCCATCAAGACATCCGACCGTAATGGCTTGGTTGTCGAAGGGCATACCGTGCGCGAGGAAGATTCGCTCATGCTCATCACCGCCAAAGGCAAAATGATGCGCATGCATGTCTCCGATTTCCGCGTCATCGGTCGTAACACGCAAGGTGTGCGCCTGATGAATATGGATAGCGATGACAAACTCGTTTCCGCATCTCCCTTCCAGCCAGAGGATGATGAGCCCGCCGACATTGCGATACCTGTCGAAATCGAAATTCCAGAAGCGTAACGACACGCCGAAACAAACCGGAAAGCAGGAATTTTCCACAAGCAAAAATGCCTCGCGACGTGCTAAGCTTTTGGGGTTTGTAAGCGTATGATACTCTGGTAGGATGGATGAGAGATCGCGAATCGCATGATCCCGCAAAAAGGAGCCAGTATGATCACAAAATTGCTATACCGTAGTTTGACGCTCACCATTCTTATTTCTTTCCAAAGCGCACAAGCCACATCCATTTCGCTTAGCACATCCCCGGCAAGCTCCCCCCCCGAAATGGAACAAACGCTCACCAATGAAATCAACAGTGCCATCGATCGCGCCCTGGACTGGCTCGCAGAAAGACAACGGGAAGACGGCACGTGGTCTAATCGACAATTCCCCGCATTAACAGCCCTGCCGACTTGGGCTTTCATCCGTTCCGACCACCCCAGGAAAGATGCCATCGTCACCAACGCTGTGCAGTCTCTTCTCAACAATGTCCAGCCCGATGGTGGAATCTACCGCGAAGTAGCGGGCAGATTGGGCGGCGGTCTCAGCAATTACAATACGGCGATTGCGATGACCGTCCTACATTCCCTAGGTGACCCCGACCTCGCCGAAGTCATCCTCAACGCACGCACATTTGTCTCCCAAGGGCAACTCACCGGCGACGACATCTACCACGGCGGCTTTGGATATGATGTACGTAGCCAGGAACCCTATGCCGACCTGATGAACACCCTACAAGTTCTTGAAGCCATGCGCTACACCGCCGAGCTTGAAGAGGAACGGCCCGCCGGGCAAACCCGTGCCACCGTCGATTGGGAAGCCGCTGCAGAATTTGTATCACGCCTGCAAAACCCCGAAGAGTCTGGCGAAGAACACGCCGGAGGCTTCACCTATAATCCTTCCGAATCCAAGGCTGGCCAGGAAGAACAGGAAGACGGTACCGTCGTGTTTCGTTCATACGGAAGCATGACCTATGCCGGTTTGCTCGCTTTGATTTATTCCGGGGTCGACCGCAACGACCCACGCGTACGTTCGGCATTCGACTGGGCGAGCCGCCACTGGACACTGGAAGAAAACCCGGGCATGGGTGCACAGGGATACTTTTTCTTTGTGAATGTATTGTCCCGTGCCCTCAATGCGTACGGCGTGGAATGGATTCCGCAAGTACGTGACCAGTTAGTCAACTGGCGCCGCGAAGCAGCCCTACGCCTCGTACGTACGCAGCGGATCGAACCCGAGACCGGGCACGGATACTGGCGCAACGAAGATGGCCGCTTCTGGGAAAACGATCCTGTATTGGTCACCGCCTACAGCATACTGGCCCTTCAGACCATTGCGGTGCAGGATGCTCAATAAGCCTTGGCAAAAACGACACGGCCGGGACCCTCTCGACCACATACAATACACGGACCCGGTCCTGTCTTCTCGCGATCAAAGGGAATACAGCGAATCGTAACCGAAAGCGCATCATTGATCGACTTTTCACAGTCAGCACGGCCACACCAATGCGATCGGGCAAACCCACCATGTATTTCAGGACGCTCTTTGTCTTCCGGCGTAAAGAATGCGCGAAACGTATCCATATCGTCGATTTCCCGCGTATTGCTGTCACGCAAATCACGCGCACGTGCCAATAAATTCCCCTGAATATCATCTAACAAAGCCACGATACCACGGGCAAAATCTTCCAAAGGCATGCCGTATCGATCCTTGCGGGTCTTATCGCGCCGGTACACGAAAACCGAATGGCTGGCAAGATCCCTTGGCCCGATCTCCAGTACCACCGGAATCCCTTTCTTGATCCAGCCCCAGCTCTTTTCGCCAGCATTCACATCGCGTTTATCCACGACAACCTCAACGCCACGCCCATGATACACATGCTGCCGCAGAGCCGCCGCTGCCTTTTCACAAAAGGCAAGTACGGTCTCTTCATCTTCCGGTTTGCGTATGATCGGCAATATCGCCACGTGCGATGGCGCCAACCGTGGCGGCATCACCATCCCGTCGTCATCCGCATGCGTCATGATCATACCGCCGATCAAGCGAGTGCTCACACCCCAGGACGTTGTCCAGGCGTACTCGAGTTTCCCTTCACGCGACTGAAACTGGATACCCGACGCTTTCGCAAAGTTCTGCCCCAGAAAATGACTTGTCCCCGCTTGCAACGCTTTGCGATCTTGCATCATCGCCTCAATACAAAACGTATGCACCGCCCCCGGGAAACGCTCCCCCTCCGTCTTCTCCCCCGTAAGCACTGGCATGGCCATATACTCCTCGGCAAACTGACGATATACCTCCAACATCTGCAACGTCTCTTCCCAGGCTTCCTCGCGTGTCTCATGCGCCGTATGCCCCTCCTGCCAGAGAAACTCAGCCGTTCGTAAAAACATCCGCGTACGCATCTCCCAACGCACCACGTTTGCCCACTGGTTCACCAAAATCGGCAAATCCCGGTAACTTTGCACCCATTTGGCATAGGTTTCTCCGATGATCGTCTCCGATGTCGGACGTACAACCAACGGTTCCTCGAGTTCGCCTGCGGGAACCAAACCACCATCTGGCCCGGCTTCAAGACGGTGGTGCGTCACCACGGCACATTCCTTGGCAAACCCATCCACGTGCTCAGCTTCCTGCTCCAGAAACCGCAAAGGGATAAAGAGTGGGAAATAAGCATTTACATGACCAGTCGCCTTGAAGAGCCCATCCAAACCCGTACGAATATTCTCCCACACGGCATAGCCCCAAGGCTTGATAACCATACAACCACGCACAGCACTTGTCTCGGCAAGCTCTGCTGCCTTTACCACCTGCTGATACCAATCCGGATAATTCTCTGCACGCGTCGGTTCAATCGCCGTCTTTTCCACTTTCGCCACACTTCCCTCCTGCTTCCATCTCAAACATATCTCAAAAAAAACGCACTCTGCCATATGCAAGCCATCCGCGCAATAGGCAACTCTTGAAAACATGTTTTCCGTCCGGAAATATTCGCCTTAAGCCAAAAGTTCCCTCTTGCTTTGTTGGTGATGCCTCGTAATATGCGCATAACTAGTGCATATAAAAATGTGCACGATGAAATCCAAAACGGAAGCAAGGATCATATATTATGCATATCGTAGTCTGTATCAAACAAGTTCCCGACACCCATGACGTGAAACTGGACCCGGTCCACAACACACTCATGCGCGAAGGAGTCGAAGCCATTGTCAATCCCTTTGATATGTATGCGATAGAAGAAGCCATTCGCTTGCGCGAAAAACTCGGTGGGACCGTTACAGCTATCACCATGGGCCCGCCGCAAGCCGAAGCCGTTTTGCGCGAAGCCATCTCCATGGGCGTAGATAACGGTATTCTTGTATCCGATGTCGCATTTGCCGGAAGCGACACCTGGGCCACCAGTTACACCCTAGCCCAAGCCATTCGCAAACTGGATACACCTCCCGGCATCATCCTGTTTGGCAAGCAGGCTGCCGATGGCGACACCGCCCAAGTGGGGCCCGGTGTAGCCGCCCAACTCGACTTGCCACAAATCACGTATGTCAGAAAAATTGAAGAAATTTCCGATTCCCGTATCGTGGCCGAGCGACTATTGGAAACAGGTTACGAAGTGATCGAGTCCTCCATGCCTTGTATTCTTTCCGTCGTGAAGGAAATTAACGAACCACGCCTTCCATCGCTAAAAGGAAAAATGGCCGCGCGCAAAGCGGCAATAACGAAATGGTCAGCAGAAGATATCAAAGGCGAACACGGCTGCATGGGGCTGCATGGATCTCCGACCAAAGTAGTGAAAGTCTTTACGCCACCGCCACGTTCGGGCGGCGAAATGCTGACCGGCGAACCACACGAAGTTGCTCAAATGCTGGTTGAAAAACTTAAAGACACATTCATTGAGTGTGCTTCCTAACATACTACGAAAAGAAAGAATACATCATGGAAAATCCAATTGAAATTAGTAGTGAAGCTTGTGTTGGGTGTGGACAATGTATCCCCGCTTGTCCATTTGATGCAATCGATATGCCCGAAGCCACCGCCCAGATAGATCTAACCAAATGTACACTCTGTGGTGCCTGTGTTCCCACCTGTGCCTTCGATGCCATCTCCATTGAGGAAAAAGCAGCCGCAGACCCGAACGAATTGGGACAATACCAAAACATCTGGGTCATGGTTGAACAACACGGGGGAACCATCGAACCCGTGACATATGAACTGCTTGGCGAAGGACGTAAACTTGCCGACCAACGCGGCATGAAACTCTGCGCCGTTTTAGCGGGGCATCAAGTCGAGGCTTTGTCGCAAGACCTGATTGCCCACGGTGCTGATATGGTTTATTTGGCAGACCACCCCGAGCTGGAATCCTTCCGGGATGAGCCCTACACAAAAGTATTGATCCGGCTCATCGAAACACACAAACCCGAAGTGGTGCTCTTTGCGGCCACGGCAGCCGGACGCAGTGTCGGCTCACGAGCCGCCGTGAAAATCAATACCGGCCTCACGGCGGATTGCACCGGACTTGCTATTGATCCCGCCACCGGCAACCTACTGCAAACGCGGCCAGCCTTTGGCGGCAATATCATGGCCGTTATCGAATGTCCTGCGCACCGGCCGCAGATGGCATCTGTGCGCCCCAATGTCATGACACCCACAGAGCCGGATAGCGCACGTCAAGGTGAAGTGATCACCATTGACCTGCAACCCGAAGATCTTGCTTCACGTACAAAACGACTGGCATTTGTACCCGAAGCAGGGTCCACCGTAAATATCACGGAAGCCAATATTCTCATCAGCGGGGGACGCGGAATCCAAAAACCCGATAATTTTGCCATGATTCAGGAATTAGCAGAAGTCCTGCAGGCTGGCGTAGCGGCTTCACGCGCGGCCGTGGATGCCAACTGGATTGCCTATTCGCATCAAGTCGGTCAGACCGGCAAAACGGTCTGTCCCAAACTATATATTGCTTGCGGCATCAGCGGACAGATTCAACACCTCGCCGGTATGGCTTCGGCAGAGGTCATCGTTGCCATCAACAAAGACCCCGATGCCCCCATATTTGACATTGCAACGTATGGAATTGTCGGAGATGTGCTTGAAATTGTACCGGCTTTAACCACAGAATGTAAAAAATTGCTCAAACGGTAAGCATGTAATACAATATTCACACGGAAGGAATGCAAATGCGTATATCCAAACAATTCATGATTGCTGGACTCGTTGCTCTATGTGTAGTGGTGATAGCACCAATGGTACAGGCCCAGCGCAATAATATCATTGTGGTCCCGGCACGCGCCAGAATGGTACGGCTCGGGTTTGATATCCAAGCCCTGCGTGGCGGCGCACTCATCTCCTACCGTAAGACCGACGATCCCCTTCAACCCCTCGTACATGTCTGGAACCGTGCGCGGTCAGAGTGGCAGGACGTAAACCTTGCCCAAATGACAAACACACCGAACATTCCTGCTATTCCGCAAAACGTATTTGTGATTGGTCCCGCATCTATTGTGCCTGAAGTATTGCTGGCCTCGCTCTCACACGCATATGAAATAGAAACGATACAAACGTTCTCCGTCGCGGAAATCCTTACTCGACTCGACAAAACCATGGCGTTCAGCGTAGAAGAATGGCGGGCACTCGCGAAACGCTATGACTTGGAAATCACCGAACTCCATGATGAACGCAGCCGCTGGGGACGATTTGGTCCACCACGGAGATATCGCGAACAGATGGATGAGAAAATACCCGAGCGCATCATAGAGGTACCCGAAATCGAGCCCGTTCGTCCAAGAGCCGTTGAACCCGTCCGGGAAAAACAACGCATTCTCATTCCGGAACCAAGCACGCTTGAGCCCGCACCAGAGGAGCCCGAAGTGGAAACTCCCGCACCTGTCGTCGATCCCGCAGAAGAAGAAATCATCGATGACGCTATCGAGCCTGTTACGCGATCCGTGCAGGAAGAAAAAGGGTACACCCGGCCAGCGAGACCCACAGTGGAAGAAGTAGAAGATTTTCCTATCAAATAAACGAAAAATCTACGCGCGAATTTGTCCGCGGCCTTGCACCACAAACTTATACGTGGTCAGCTCTTCCAGGCCCATAGGACCACGTGCATGCAACTTGTCTGTGCTAATGCCGATTTCCGCGCCCATCCCGAATTCAGCACCATCGGTAAACCGCGTCGAGGCATTCACATAAACAACAGCTGAATCAACACGCTGCGTAAAGAGCTTCTGGGCTTTTTCATGCTCCGCAATAATTGCATCGGAATGATGTGATCCATATTGATTGATATGCGCAACGGCATCCTCTACCGAATCAACAATGCGCACAGCCAAGCGCAAGTCCAGATACTCTGCATACCAATCCTCTTCAGTAGCAGCTTCAATATCAGAACGGATCGCCTGGCTTGCCGCATCGCCACAAAGCGTACAGCCACGCTCGCGCAAGCGGGTCACGAGAGCAGGCAAAATCTGCGGGGCAATCTTGCTGTGAATCAAAACCGTTTCAATAGCATTACAAACACCCGGGCGCTGGCACTTGGCATTCTCCACGATTGTCAATGCGGATGCTTCATTTGCAGATTCGTCCACATACACATGGCAAACCCCTTTGTAATGCTTGATAACGGGAACACGTGCGTGTTCCGTGACCGCCCGAATTAAAGCTTCTCCCCCACGCGGAATGGCCAAATCTACATAACCCTCTAATTGTACCAACGCACGAACGGCTTCTCGATCCGTTGTGCCAACCAGTTGCACAGCATGCTCCGGCAGTCCTTTACTACGTCCGCCTTCGATCAACAATTCCGCAAGAATCGCATTGGAGTAGCGCGCTTCTTTCCCGCCTCGCAGAATGATGGCATTACCGGTTTTCAAGCATAATGCCGCTGTATCGACCGTCACATTCGGGCGCGACTCATAAATGATAGCAATCACGCCGATCGGTACGCGCCGCTTCACTATCTCCAATCCGTTCGGCCGCAACCACTTGCTTATCACCGATCCGACCGGATCCTTCAGGGCCGCAACATCCCGCAACCCCGCAACCATGGCATCAATACGAGCCGGACTCAGCAACAAGCGATCCAACATCGCACGGGATAACCCCGCCTCTAGACCAGCATCTAAATCCCGCTGATTCTCGGCCATAATCCGATCCCGTTGGGCATCCAAAATATCCGCCATGGCCGTCAAGATCGTATTCTTCTTGCGCGAGGAAAGTCCCGCCATCTCTTCGGACGCCACTTTCGCCTGCTCCCCCATGCGCACCATTTCTGCATGTAAACTCATACTAAACTCCTCATATGCCTAGAGGGCGGACGGCACCACAAATGTTCCAACATCCTCACCTGCAATTACTTGCGACAAAACATTCGGTTTCGTTCCGTTTGCAATTACCACGGAGCAACCGCTGGAAGCCGCAATTTGTGCCGCGTGCAATTTCGACCCCATACCGCCTTTAGAAATACCAGCTTCACCTGCTTGCACCAATGCCAGTGTCTTACGCGTAATATGATCCAGATATCGTAATCTACGCGTTTTACCATTTCCGTCTGGTTCTCGTACCCCATCTACCGTCGTTAACAAAATCAAGAGATCTGCGCGTATCAGCTTCACCAACAACGCCGCTAGATAATCATTATCGCTGAATGCCAGATCAGCCTTCAACTCTTCGTCACTCACCACGTCATTTTCGTTAATGATCGGGACCACACCACGACGCAACAACGCCTCTATCGTGCGCCTCGCATTCATTTGGCGCAAGCGATGCTGAAAATCCGTATGCGTAAGCAAAACCTGTCCTACGGTCAGACCTTTGGCACTAAATAGCATGTCATAGCGAGACATCAAGCGGGTTTGCCCAACAGCCGCTGCCATTTGTACTTCCGGCAGCAAAACAGGCCGCGTCTTCATCCCCAACGCTTCCATGCCTGCACCCACGGCACCAGATGTCACAACAACAACCTCATGCCCCTGCTTCCGCATCCGGGCAATTTCACTTGTCAAAGCCGCCATGCGGCGGCGATCTGGACGCCCGGAACGTTGCACCAATACTCTACTGCCAATCTTCACAACAACCCGCCGGGACTCCGAAACCCCCGCGCGATACTTCAATGACGCTGCTTTCATGACACATCCCTCAAAAAAATCGAATACCACGCCAAAAAGATTCCAGCCAAACAAACGAATTTCAGCATTCTCTTATCGTTTGCGCACCGCCGCAACCGCGCGCTGGGCTTCACGATCCGCGGTTTTCCGCTTCAGAACTTCCCGCTTGTCCGCCGTCTTGCGCCCACGGCAAACCCCCACTTCAATCTTAACTTTTTGACGCCGAAAATAGCATCGTAACGCAATTAAGGTATTGCCTTGCTGTTCAGCAGCAACTTGCAAATGGCGAATTTCACGCCGATGCAATAGCAATCGCCGCGGGCGCTCGGGATCATGATTAAAACGATTGCCAAATGTATAAGGCTCTATCTTAACCCCATACAATATAGCCTCTCCGTGCTCAATCCGAATATGATTCCCTGTTAACGTAACATGCCCGGCACGCACCGACTTCACTTCCGTCCCCTGCAAGGCAATCCCAGACTCAAACTTCTCCAAGACCTCAAAGTCATGAAAGGCTTTGCGATGGGTAGCAATACTGGCATGCTGCGCAGTCATAGCGCATCACGCCTACAATGTGCCTGCAGGCTTCGAATCTTCCTCTAGCTTCACGAAATCTAACTTGCCTTCAACAATTTCGCGCAACGCAATATCAGTCTTTTCTTCACCAACAGCAGGCTTAACATAGGGACGATCGCCACTATTCAGTTGACGCACCCGCTTGGAAATCATGTTAACGAGAACAGGAACACTGGGAACACGCTCTCGGGCAGACTCTATCAATGCAATATTCAAAAGGTACCTCCGAAAAATAAATGAAACGGGGCGCAGTGTATGCGCCCCGCTTCGTTACGTCAACCATATTTACAGGCTTACATCATGCCGCCCATGCCACCCATGCCGCCCATATCACCGCCACCAGGCGCTGCTGGAGCTTTTTCTTCCGGCAAATCGGTGACCATACACTCAGTCGTGAGCAACAGACCGGAAATGCTGGCAGCATTCTGCAACGCTGTACGCGTCACTTTTGCCGGGTCCAGTACACCTGCCTTGATCAAGTCCGTAAACTCACCTGTGGCAACATTGTACCCATAGGAGTTGTTCTTGGCTTTCTTGACCTCGGCCACGATCAGGGCCCCTTCCTGTCCAGCATTGCGAACGAGCGTGCGCAACGGAGCCTCCAAGGCACGACGAATGATATCAACACCTACTGCCTCGTCGCCTTCAGCCTTGACCGCATCCAGAGACTTCTGGGCATTCAGCAACGCAACGCCACCACCTGGCACAACGCCTTCCTCAACCGCTGCACGCGTCGCATGCAAAGCATCCTCAACACGCGCTTTCTTCTCTTTCATTTCGGTCTCGGTAGCTGCACCCACATTGATCACAGCAACACCACCGGCCAGCTTTGCCAGACGCTCTTGCAGCTTCTCGCGGTCATAATCCGATGTTGTCTCCTCAATCTGATGTTTGATCTGCCCCACGCGAGCCTGGATGTCTGCTGTCTTGCCAGCACCCTCCACGATCGTCGTGTGCTCTTTCTCAACCGTGATGCGTTTCGCACGACCCAGATCGTCCAACGTCACGTTCTCAAGCTTGATGCCCAGCTCTTCAGAAAGCATTTTGCCTCCTGTAAGAATGGCAATATCTTCCAGCATCGCTTTACGACGATCGCCAAAGCCAGGAGCTTTCACCGCACAGCACTGGAAGGTGCCACGCAGGCGGTTCACAACCAATGTGGCCAATGCTTCGCCTTCCACATCTTCTGCAATAATCATCAGTGGCTTACCGGCCTTGGCGACGTTCTGCAACAACGGCAGAAGATCCTGCAAATTCGAGATCTTCTTCTCGTGAATCAGCACATAGGCATCTTCTAATACAGCTTCCATGCTGTCGGCATTCGTAACAAAGTAAGGCGAGAGATAGCCCTTGTCAAACTGCATACCCTCAACAACGTCCAAGGTCGTTTCCATCGTCTTGGCCTCTTCAACCGTGATGGTGCCGTCCTTGCCAACTTTGTCCATGGCCTCGGCGATGATGTTACCGATTTCCTGATCACCATTGGCGGAAATAGTCGCCACCTGCGCAATCTCGGTATGCTCTTTCACCTTTTTGGCCATTTTTGCAATCGCGTCCACAACGGCCTCTGTCGCCATATCCACACCGCGCTTCAGGCTCATCGGGTTCGCGCCAGCCGTCACATTCTTCAAACCTTCGCGATAAATGGACTCAGCAAGCAGGGTCGCTGTCGTCGTGCCATCGCCAGCCACATCGCTGGTCTTGCTCGATACTTCACGAACCATCTGTGCGCCCATGTTCTCAAATGGATCTGGCAGCTCGATCTCTTTCGCAACCGTTACACCGTCTTTCGTGACCGTCGGCGATCCAAACTTCTTGTCCAGCACAACGTTACGGCCGCA
>SKVN01000075.1 GCA_007129405.1 Kiritimatiellia bacterium | reverse complement strand
TTCTTCCGTAGCGATCTCTTTTTGTACGGATCAGTTTTCATGGAAATTCTCATCATACATGGTGTGGCATGATACAGATTGCCATCACGGGCGGTATAGCTTGTGGCAAAAGTCTGGTTGGTGCATATCTTGCCGAGCAAGGCTGGCGAGTGTGCGAGGCGGATCTCGTTGCACATGAACTATATACCCCAGGCGGGGCAGCGTATCATGCTGTTTGCGATTTGGTCGGTACAGATATTGTGCAGGTGGATGGCAGTATAGATAGAAAAAAATTAGCACGCATTGTTTTTGAGGATCAGGCTCTTTTGCGGGCTTTGAATGAGATTTTACATCCCTTGGTGCGAGATGAAATATCGAAGTGGTTGGAAATGTGTTTGCACGCAGGGGGTTTGGGGGCAGCTGTAATTATACCGCTATTATATGAGTCGGGGATGGAAAAGGGTTGGGATGCGGTTGTGTGCATAGGTTGTAGCCCTGCGGTGCAGCGGCAGCGTTTGCTGTCGCGGGGCCTAGGGGAAGCAGAAATAGATGCGCGTATTGCGGCACAGTGGCCAATGGAGAAGAAAATGGCTTTAGCTGACTATCCCATTTGGAATGATGGTGATCGGGAAACATTATCAGCGGCAATTCAGGATGTAATAGAAAGGGTATCAGAGAGGAAATGATCATGGATGAATCACAAGTAGAGCATCAACAGCGTAATAGTGGTGAGGGAGATAACCAGAATCGCGGCCAGCAGAATCGCCGCCCGAATAGTCATGGTGGCGGTAAAAAGCGTAGTCGTAGTCGCAACCGCAATAAGAAGCCCAATATGGACATGCATGATGGTGGGAACCGGGAGCCTGTGATTCGTCTGGATGAAAATGGTGAACCCTTGACGCCGCCGGAGGGTATTCCTGCTGAGTTGAGTTTGAATGCGTTACAGACCAGCCCCGTTCCCGCATTGTTGGAAATGGCTGATAAATTCGAGCTGAAGGAGCTTGGGGCTCTACGGAAATCCGAGTTGATTTTTGAAATTCTCAAGGCACATGTTGAACACAATGGTGTTGTGATGACGAACGGTGTGCTGGAAATTCTTCCAGACGGGTTCGGGTTCCTGCGTAGTGCGTGTAACAACTACCTGCCGTGTCCGGAGGATATTTATGTGTCGCCTTCCCAGATCCGTCGTTTTGCGTTGCGGGTGGGGGCGCATGTTGAAGGGCAAATTCGCGAGCCCAAGGAGAAAGAGCGTTTCTTTGCATTACAGCGGGTAGACAAGGTGAATGGGGGGGAACCCTCGCAGGTTCGCACGAATGTACCGTTTGAAAATCTTACCCCTCTTTTTCCTGACAAACGTTTACGTTTGGAAAATGATCCGAAGAATCTATCGATGCGTGTCATGGATATATTTACGCCCATTGGCAAAGGGCAACGTGGTTTGATTGTGGCTGCGCCCCGTACGGGCAAAACGGTGCTGATGCAGCAGATTGCCAATAGCATATCGGAAAATCACCCTGAGGCGCATTTGATCATCTTGTTGATTGATGAGCGTCCTGAAGAAGTTACGGACATGATTCGCAACACGAAAGCGCAGGTACTTTCCTCTACATTTGACGAGGAGCCTTCGCGCCACATCCAGGTGGCCGAGTTGGTGATTGAAATGTCAAAACGCATGGTGGAGTACGGCAAGGATGTCGTGATTTTATTGGATAGTATTACGCGATTAGCGCGTGCATATAACACCGTGCAGCCGCATAGTGGTAAGATCCTCAGTGGTGGTGTGGATGCGAATGCCTTGAGCAAGCCGAAGCGCTTTTTCGGTGCTGCACGTAATACGGAGGATGGCGGCAGCTTGACGATCATTGCAACCGCGCTTGTGGAAACCGGAAGCCGGATGGACGAAGTTATCTTTGAAGAGTTCAAAGGTACGGGCAACATGGAGTTGTGCTTGGACAGGGCTATTAGCGATAAGCGTATCTTTCCGGCGATCAATATTGATAAGTCCGGTACCCGCAAGGAAGAGTTATTGCTGCATCCTGATGAGTTGAATCGGGTTTGGATCTTGCGTCGTGCCATCAATGGGGTTCCTCCCGTCGAGGCGATGGAGATGATCTTGAACCGACTGAAAAAGACAGGTAGCAATGCTGAGTTTTTGATGTCGATGAAAGAGTAGCTACGTAACACAATGCCGGCGTTGTCCCCTTTGGCGAATATCGCGATGGCTGGAGACCGCTTCGGCGGTATGCTTCACCTGCTGCATTTCGTTCTCCGGCAGGGATAAGCCTGATTTTGTCTGATTTGTGCATGCGAAAGCTAGCGCGTTGGATTTCTCGCTGCAAAAAAAATGCCTCTTTGAGGATGAGTTTGAGGGCTTTTCGATTTACAGCGCTTTGCTAGTATAATACAAAGGACGGCTCGTATATTAATAGGGAGTAACAAATCACATTGGTTTGTTCAGGAATGGGTTTGAGAGGATTTTGGATGAATACAAAGGTTGAAGAAGTTGGGGATTGTCGCAGGGTGGTAACCGTACAATTGGGTGCCGATGAAATTCGTGATGATTATGAATCGGTTGTTAAACTTTTTTCGCGTAATGCGCGGATTCCCGGTTTTCGTCCGGGCAAGGCCCCGCGTGACAGGGTAGAGGCGCGTTTTCGCAAACAAATTGAAAAAGAGACGCAGGATGCGGTATTGCCGCGCGCATATCATGATATGCTGGAAAAAGAATCGCTAGCGCCTGTTGCGGTGGTTGATCTGCAGGATGTGTCGGTGAGTTCAGAAAACGGGATGCAATTTACGGCTGTTTTGGATGTGAAACCGAGCTTCAAATCGCCAAAATACAAGAAGATTACGATCACTTCAAAACCTGTGGATGTCAGTGACGCAGATGTTGATGAGGCCATTAAGGGCGTATTGCAGCGTATGGCTCGATATGTGGATGCGGAAAGTGGAGCGGTCGCGGATCAGGATCTTGTTCAGATTGACTATGAGGCCAAGGGTGCAGATGGTCAGCCGCTGGCATTGTCCGGCGACGGGGTTTCCGAGTTAACAGAAGGGAAAGATTACTGGCTGCCGGTCGCGGGTGATAATGAATTGATCCCTGGCCTTTTGGATGCGGTGCGGGGCAAAGAGCTGGGAACGTCGGTTCAATTTACGGCTTCGTTCCCAGGTGATTATCGTGTGTCGGCTTTAGCTGGACAGGAGATTTCCTATGATGTGACCATTAAGGGATTGCGGAAGATGGAAGTGCCGGCATTAGATGAGGAAGTATTGAATCGTATCGGTATGGAATCGGAAGATGCGTTGCGTACAAGGGTTCGTGCGGACCTCGAGACGGCCCGTCAGGAAGAGGAGGATATGCGCAAGCGGGAAGAAGTGAATCGCTTTTTGCTTGAGAATACGAAGATATCGGTGCCCGAGTCGCA
>SKVN01000073.1 GCA_007129405.1 Kiritimatiellia bacterium | reverse complement strand
GGATGTGTCGAGCTCGGTTTCTTCCGCCCTGACAGATTCGATTGATTTGAGAGGAACGAGCATCATGGGCTCGGCGTCGCCTCTTATACTATCAATTGCCTGTCGCGCGTTTGGGCTCGTTTCGTTATCCGCTACATATGGTTGGAGAAAGGCGACTACATCTGGATCCGGGGTGATATGGCGCACAGCGGGGCCGAATTTTCCCAATTTGTCGATAGGCCATCGGCGCCGGCCGCCAACTTCATCTGCAAGGAATTGCATGCAAGCAGGAACGCCTTCTGCAAACCCGTACTTGTATAAGGTGGTAACGCCGTGCTGCCTGATGCCATTGCTGAACATGCGATCAGATGGAGATCGGTTGACGATGGCTTCGATGATTGCGTCGGCTAGAGCTTTAACATCCTCTTCGGTAAGATGTTCGCTGAAGATATGCGTAAGACAGCTACGGTGAAATCCTACTGGTGTGCGTGCAATGGCTCTGATTGCAGGATAGAGAAGATCTCGATCGATACCCGTGATTCCTTGATTCTGGAGTATGCCTCTGGGGCCATAAGCGCGCCCTGCATAAAAGAGAAGGGTACCAAGGCTTCCGTGTGCGAATTGTAGCGGGTCATCAGAGGGGGCGGGAAAGGTTGGTTGGGCCATGGCTGCTGCGGCATGCAAGGCTTGGTCTACTACCAGTAAGCGTAGAGCGTCTGGAAATAAGCGTAAGGCCTCGGATGCCCGGAAACGCACAAAGGAGTCGGCGTCGGTTAACAGTTCTGCCAGCACATATACTGAAGAGTCATGCTTAATATATCCCAGGGTGTGACATGCACCTGCTCGTAATGCGCGCGGGCGTGACGAATCCCGGGCAATGTCATGGAGATACGCAATGATGTTATCTGTCACCTCACGTTCAGATATGGCCTTGGCTGCGGCACCCCGAACTTTAGGAGACCAGCTCCCTAGATCTTGAAACAACTCGCGAATATGGCGGTTATCCGGATCATATTGTGCTGCTTGCTGTGCCTCCAAAACATCCTGACGGTTTAGCGTCATCTTCGGGTTGGGGTTAGCTCCGGCAATGTGTAGCCGGCGGAGCGGAAGCCCATATAGGAGCAGTGCAGGTGTAGCCATTTCCAAGCCATGGTAATTCGGGCCGCCAGTAGGTCCTTCTCCGTTGAGATTGTCGTACATGAATCCACCTTGCCAGGTACGTGCGAGGTCGAGATGCCAGGCAATGTCTTTGAAGTGTGCAATAGCGGCTCCTTCTCCGCCAGCGGCAGCCCCGAGAGGAGCCCACATGAAATTCCACCACGCTCCCGTGTGTCCGATCTCGCGTTCACTGGCAGATGCGGTTGCCATTTTGGCGAAGAAACGTGCTTCGTTCGTGCGATTGGGTACGCGCGCTAATGCGAGGGCTGCTTGTCCGCTGGTGCCGTTGTTTTCATGCGATTGTCCAGTGGGAGCATGTTCTCCATACGGGATGCAGGATTTTTCTGCGAATGAACCGAAGAAGATGCTGGTTCGTTCGATAGCATCTGCAATCTCTGGGTTTGTGAGTCCGCAAGCCTTTGCGAGAACGAGTCCCTGAAAGCAGGTTAGGGCAGTTTGATTGACGGCGCCATAGACCCCCCCCATGGGGCCGGGGGACCCATCCGGGTTTCGGTCAGCATAGATATGGCCTAGTGTTCCGAAGTGACTTTGGTTTTTGGCAATATTGACAGCGTAGGCTTCGATGCCAGGTAGAACATATTCATCTCCAGTTGCGAGATAATACTCTGCCATAAGTACGAGCGTGTACCCACGCTCCCATGTTACCATGCGTGTGGCATCGCGTTCGTCGGACATCATTTGGCGACGCGTCGCTTCATCCGGGACCAGTGCTCGAACGATTTCACGAAGTTTGTCCTGATGCTCCTGATCGGAGGATAATAGCATGGTAATGGCATTAAACGTGTCGCGCCAGTTTGAGCGATGATTGATACGCTGGATGCGATTGTTAAATAAGTATTGTAGACCTTGAGAAAGAATTTGCGCGGATTTGTTGCAATGGTATGGGGCGGTTGATGCATAGGCACCGAGATGTTGTAATGGGATATCAACCGTGCTTACGGTTTCGTCGCGCCAGCGCAGCAGACGAAGCCTGGCTGGGCGGCTGGCCTCGGCTTCAGCTATTGCCAGAGCAAAACTTCGTCGAGCATCTGCCTGAAATGGCGAGGGTATGGATTCGTTGCCACTTGCGCCGAGAATTACATCGCCGACGGAAAGAACGCCATCGGCCGGTGAGTCGGTATCGATCGAGGTGATAAGGATTTGTCGGCTTTCTTGCGTGCTGGGGCCACCGCGGACTGTATGATAAATCCAGCCGCGCATGCCTGTCGGACCAAGGTTAATCGTGACTTCGTTGGTGGGTTGTTCTCCTTTGGTAAGATCAGGTGGTGCGGCCCATAATGCCGAGACCGCAATGCAACAGCGCAAACCAATGACGAGTAGGTGTTGCAGAAGCGTTTTTCTCACTTGAATGGTATAAAGAGGGGCTTGGGGGTGTTTGGGCATAATGGGTGACTCCTTGTTGTATATCTGGAATTACTCCTCGCATCATACGGTAATAGCCTGCGAATGCAAAGATATTGCATAAGCACTCTTTGTGTTCATACTACTTATGGATGGCGCGGAGGCGAAACCAGGAGCATGTTACACAACCAATGAAGTTACGAGGGGTGATATATTGAAAAAGTCAGATCAGGCATGTAACCAATATGGAACATTGTTTGCCCGACCCTGGGAACAGCCAGAAGTAACGCAGGTAAACCGGTTGCCGGCACGGGCAACACTATTCCCTTATGCGACAATCCCGCAAGCGCGTAAGGGTGATCGCGATCAATCTCCCTGGTATCAACCTTTGAATGGCACGTGGAAATTCTGTCTGGTTCAGACACCAGCAGATGTACCGGATGACTTTATGCAGCCCGGTTTTTCTGAGGGCGGTTTTACGCCATTGACCGTTCCGGGAAACTGGACGTTGCAGGGCTATGATAAGCCGCACTACACGAATGTTCAGATGCCATGGAAGAATGATCCGCCTTTTGTACCGTCTGATGATAATCCAACAGGTCTTTATCGCAAAACCTTCAATGTGCCGCCCGCTTGGAAGGGTCGGCGTGTCGTCCTCCACTTTGGTGGGGTTGAGAGCATGCTTTACGTATACATCAATGGTACGTTTGTTGGGATGAGTAAGGATTCGCGGTTGCCAGCAGAATTCGACATTACTCCTCATTTGAAGTCAGGTCGGAATGTGCTTGGGGCGATGGTGATCCGATATTGTGATGGATCGTACATTGAGGATCAGGATCATTGGTGGATGGCCGGTATTTATCGTGATGTGTATTTATACAGTACCGAGGAAAGCTACATTCAGGATGTTTTTGCCACGGCGACACTGGACGCCAACTACCGAGATGGATTGTTGTCAGTAAAAACAAAGCTTGGCTTCTTGCAGGAGCCTCGCCGTGACTTCTCGCTAGAAGCAATTCTTTATCACAAGAACAAGGTGGCTCTCACATTGCGCGGTGCGATATCGCACTCTTACCGTATCGATCATTACGAGACGACATTGCGGGGCAAGGTCAAGAGGGTTTTGCCGTGGAGTTCGGAGTCACCCAACTTGTATACGCTTGTTGTGTTGTTAAAGGATGGAAGCCGTGTACTTGAAACAACGCGTTGTCGCGTAGGATTTCGGACGGTAGAGGTGAAGGGGCGAGAGTTGTTGATTAATGGAAAACCGGTCCTGATGCGCGGCGTAAACAGGCATGATCACCACGATGCACTGGGCAAGACGATACCCCGAGAAACCATGATCAGGGACATCGAGGTACTGAAGCAGTTTAACTTCAATGCCGTGCGTACTTCGCATTACCCGAATGATCCGCTGTGGTATGATTTGTGTGATGAATATGGACTCTATGTTCTTGATGAAGCCAATATCGAATCTCATGCAAATTATGCCACGATTTGTCGGAACCCGCGTTGGTCCCAAGCTTTTTACGAGCGTTGCATGCATATGGTATTGCGAGACAAGAATCATGCCTGCGTCATTGGATGGTCTTTGGGGAATGAAAGCGGATATGGGGAAAACCATGATCGCGCGGCTGATGCAATACGTGCTTATGACCCCTCGCGATTTATTCATAATGAGGGTGCGTTGAAGCCCGGGTGGAGTCAAGCGGGCAGGATATATGACAGGCACGGTAGCCGCTCGAATGATATTTTTGATCCGATGTATCCGCCTTTGGATGAACTTCAGCAACTTGCATCCATGGTTTCTAGCAAAGAATATCGCCCATATATTCCATGTGAGTATTCGCACGCAATGGGGAATAGTAACGGGAATCTCAAAGAGTATTGGGATCTGGTTAAAAAGCATCATGGGCTGCAGGGCGGGTTTATCTGGGACTGGGTCGATCAAGGGATTCTCCAGGAATCGCGTGTTGGGTGTTCCTCCTTTGCTAAAGCTACGGAGGACACGCGCGTGTCGAAGCGTAATGCTGGGTGGGATCTGACGGCATGCAAGGGTAAGGCATTGGATGCAGCACGCGCGGAGTGTCACAAACCCGGCGGATCGTTTCACTGGGCCTATGGCGGGGATTTTGGAGATGAACCGAATGATGCGAATTTTTGCATCAATGGTATGGTGTGGCCGGATCGGACGCCCCATCCGGCCATGTATGAATTCAAGAAGCTCGTGCAGCCAGTCTCCATGCAATATCGAACAGGAACATTGCAGATTATCAATGAACAGGATTTTTGCGATCTGGGGTGGTTGCAGGGTGAGTGGGTATTGAAATGCAGTGGTAGAACCGTCCAGCGGGGATCGTTACCGCATTTGCGTGCTGTGCCTCGAGAGAGGACTGATGTTGCGTTGGCTTTGAACGCGGTCGACCTGAAGCCGGGTGAAGAATTGTTTCTGATGGTGGCGTTTAAAGCGCGGCAAAAAATGTCGTGGTGTCCGCGTGGGCATGTTGTGGCGTGGGAGCAGTTTGCGGTTGGAAAAAGCAGCATAAAGGCTCGGCTCGGAACGAGTCGATCGTTCGATCCTTCGGTTACTGAAGATGGCACTGCTATCCGGATTGTGACAGGCGCGAAGGAGTATGTATTTGATAAACAACAGGGCATCTTGTCTTCGTTACGTTCTGCTGGTGAAGAGTTGCTTGTGGCGGGGCCGCGCTTGCAAGTGTGGAGGGCTGCTACGGACAATGATGGCATCAAGCGATGGTCGGGCCAGGGAGGGAAGCCATTGGGCAAGTGGCTTGAGGCCGGTTTGGATCAATTGCAGTTCGTAAAGCCAGATATAGACGTTGCCGCTAAAGGTAGCACGGTTTTGGTGACCATTCGGCAGAAAGCCCATGGTCGCTCCGGTGGCAGTGGGTTTGAGCATGTGCACTCGTATCGCTTCGGTGGGGATGGTGTTGTCTCGGTAGACAATCGCGTGACAAGCTTTGGTACTTTGCCTTCCTTGCCACGAGTCGGCGTGATGCTATTGCTGTCGCCGGGACTTGATCAGCTATCTTGGTTTGGTCGAGGTCCACATGAAAGCTATTGCGATCGCAAAGCCGGTGCGCCTGTGGACTTGTACAGAAGCACGGTCGCCGAGCAGTATGTTCCTTATATTATGCCGCAGGAGCATGGCAATAAAGTGGATGTGCGATGGTTAGAGCTTGCCGGTGCGAATCGTAAAATCCGTTTTGTTGCTGATGGGCTGATGGAATGTTCTGCCAGTCACTTTACGGCAGGTGATTTGTATCAGGCACTTCATACGAGTGAACTGACCCCACGAAAAGAAACTGTAGTGAATATTGACTATGGGCAGCGCGGGCTGGGTACCGGTAGTTGTGGGCCGCAAACCCTCCCGCAATATGAAATCAACGCGGGAACATATGCATTCGCGTATTCAATTGTGGTAAGTTGATACCAATAGGTATGCTTGCGAGATGGACTCCATTTATTTACAACGTGTCTAGCTTGCTATTCCGGGATCTTACGCGTACGGTTGTAACAATGTGAACGCTAGGGGGGTCGCAATATAGATGGGAGAATTGTGGTATGTCTGCTTTTGTCGCATTTCCGCAAGCATTGCTTTCTGAGGTAGCTCTTCCGTTACCGTGTGTCGATGAGTACGAGTTGCGCGCACCCTTACTGAAGGCATATGTTGATGATGCCATGTTGGATCTGACGCAGAAGGAGAGGTTGATTCCCGCTGGTGCTGAAGATATGATGCTTAATAATCATCATCAGCATATCCGGTTTATGGGGGCTGCTCTCCGATTGCGTTCGCCGGCATTGTTTTCGATGACGATCCCATGGGTCTATCGAGCCTATCGCAATCACGGTTTTTCCTACGATTATTTTGCGCGGGCGTTATCGGTATGGAAACAATCGTTACAAGCGTGTCTACAAGATGTATCTGCTTCTGCAATCCTTCCTATTTATGATTGGATTCTCTCTCACCATCAGGACTGGATTCAATTGGCAGAATCTGGCGATGACCACGATATTGTCGTTCCCTTGGCGGACCGACAAGAGGAACTGCTGGAGATATTGCTTGCCGGACAGCATCGTTCCGCTTTGGAAATTATGCGTCGCGAGGTTATTGCGCCTGAAACTGTGGCGCCATTTTACAGTGGCGTATTACAGCCGGTATTGTACGAGATCGGTTCTCGCTGGCAAAGCGGTAAGGTTAGTGTGGCGGAGGAACATGTTGCTTCGGCCATTGTTGCTCGCATGATGGCGAGTATGCCTTTTGTGACGGCCCCTTGTCGTGCTCGTGAGCCCATGCGCGCGATTGTCTCTACAGCGCAGCAAGAAACGCATGAGTTGGGGGCATGGATGATTTCTGATCTGCTGCATCTTAAGCAAGACTGGGATGTACAGTATGTGGGAGCAGATGCACCGATTGCTGATTTGATCGCACTGGCAGAAAAAACACGTCCGGCTCTGATTGCGCTTTCCGTCACGATGATCTTTCATATTCCCCGCATTGGACGGTTGGTTGATGAACTGCGCCGGCGTGATACGCTTTCACAGACTCGAATATTGGTGGGGGGGCAGGCTTTTGCTATGGTTCCAGATCTCTGGCGGGCGACGCATGCGGATGCATTCGCATCGGATATTGATGCTGCACTGAAGCAGACGGAAAAATGGTTACGGGATGCCGCATGAAGCTCCATCACGCCAACTCCGGTTTACAGCCTTATTTTGATGACTATGTTTTGCACGGTCATCCCTATCCAGCTTTGATTGCTTCTGCGGGCGGCATCTTGCTGGCGGTTAATGATGCACTGGCGCAATTTACGGGTTGCCAAGATTTGTTGGGGCGCTCCATACAGGATTTGGGCATTGAAGTGTCCTTGCTTGAAACACTGGATGAGAATTGGAAAACGCTGCGGATCGTCTTGCATAGCGAGAGTCAAGATTGCGTATATCGGACTAAGGCGCGAAGATCTAAGGCCAATATTGTGTTGATTTGCACCTCTCTGCTTGATGAGAAAAGAAACGCATTGTTAGAGATGACATCGTTAAACAATGAACTTGTCAACCTCACACGTGAGCTTCGTGCGCGTAATGATGCGTTGGAAAAGGCTCGTTCCGAAATTCGAACTTTACGTGAATTGTTACCTATGTGTGCGGGGTGTAACAGCATACGTGATGATGATGGTACATGGCATCCTGTAGCTGAATACTTGATTGAACACACGGACACGAAAGTGACGCATGGTCTTTGCCCTTCCTGTATCAAACATTATTACGAGGATACGGACGAAGATTGTTAAGTAAATGTTGGTTTTGTTGGGGTGCAGGACAGGAAAGTTACAATGAGAGGTAATCATGCGGCCTTGGGTTGTTTCCAGTATTGATCAAATAGGTTTCCCAACACTGCACATCGGGTAGCTAGGACGTTTTGAGCGCCCTTGACGTGCCAGAACATTCCCGACTGCTTGGCACGTTTTCCGACAACGGTTTTGCATCCTGCCTCGACAACGCCTGAGCCAACAAAATAGCCTTTTTTCTGGAAAGTTGCATAAAGCATGCGGTCACGATTTTTAATAAAATAATTGAGGGCCTGAGTACGTCGGTTTTCTTCTCTGCGTTAGTATCGGCAAGCTTTGTGACCGTTTTGATAAAGTGGTCGATCTTATCTTCGGTTAGCCATTTACGCCACTTTTTGGCGTTGCCTGCCTCAGGGGACTGTTCCGGGAACAGGAGCATGGCGATTTGGTTGACATGTTCGAAAGCGTGATAGAGATCGAGTATACATACCGCAGAGGGGAAATTCACACGTGCGACTTCCCATATCCATGCTGCACCATCGCCGAGAACCACGGTTTTGTTTGCACGGGCCATCCCACGAATCATTGCTTCTTTGCGAATCAGGCCGCCAAAATCGGCGGCTTGATCGAAGCTGGCGATATAGGTTGTGCTATCGGGATCACGCTCTGGGAGTTCGTCCTCGATGAGTTTCGTTTGCGTGAAGACACAGCCGAGTTTGACCTCCCGACTCTTTGAAGATCCATCGGACTGCTTGCCTTTTCGCCCTTGCGTCTCGCACTTGGCCGCGGGCCCACCGGTTGCATCGTAACTTACGTAAAGCACGTCTACTGCTTGCTCGGGCTCCGGGGTGCCTCTTTGCTGTAACCATGTGTGTATCTTCGGCCCGATGGCACCGCTCATGCGCTGTATTGAACGGTCAGAGACATTCAGACGTGAATAGGCTTTGAGATCGTCGCTGGCCAATTTGAACGATCCGCTCATGGCTCCGGCGCGACTCATTAGTTTTTGTAAGCCGGGGGTGACGCCATCCTTGAGTCCGAGGTGTTCATCAAGCGGTGCACGCCCCCGCTTGCCGTCATGGAAGTAATCGCGCCAGAGCGAGAACTTGCCCAGCACGCTGTGCACCTGCAAGTGTCTTTTGCGATAGTGACGCTCCCCCGCCTTGCGCTCCTGCGAACAAGCAGGAATGTGATGCCTGAAAAAGGTTTCGAGAATCTGGCATCCATCTTGCATCAATGCACACAAAAGCCCCTCTTCTATTGCGGCCATATCCAGTACGCCGGAGTCCACGTACTGCTGCCTGATTGTGCTTAGGAACGCTTCGGTTTCGCGATAGCGCTCTTGTTGCGCTTCGTCGCGATAATACGGAATCTGCTCCGGTGCTGTTTTTAAGCGACGAGGATGTCTCAGCAGATGCGATCTCAGAGTCGGCCTTATTGCATGAATTAGAGGCGCGTGAGCTGGAAGTGTCTGACTTACGTGCACGCTTGGAGATACTTGAGGCGGAGCAGCAGAATCGTGAAACGCGCACACCGACTCGCGCTGAGCGTATGCAGGCTTGGCGGGAACGCATGCAACAGCAGGACCCAGAGGGCTACGAGCGGCGCCGACAGGAAGGACGCGAGATGATGGTGGTGGTAGCCGAGAACACGCGTGAACGGTTACAATTTATGCAATCAATTCCCACCGATGGACTTACTCCTGATTATCTCGAGAATCATAATGCATTACTGGAGCGCTTAGCCTTTTTCGATGGTGTCATGCAGCAAATTGCGGAGAATCCCGACAATCCCGATAATCGTGAGCTTCTTCCTTCCATGTTTGCCAACATGCGAGGTGTTGATGAAATGCTGAATATGCAGCGGGATATTCTACTGGATGATCTGGCGCGTGATATTGGTTATGAGGGGGAAGAAGCAGGGCACTTTGTGGCGGCAGTGAATTTGATTACAGAAATGACGACGATGCCGGGGCCAGGCTATTGGCGTCGTATGATGCGTGGCAATGCGATGCAGGGTGAATGAGCGAATATATGATTTTCCAGAAGATGGTAGTGGGCATCAAGTCTGTATATTGGGGATGGGACGTTTCGTGAATTTGTATTGATCGGGGCCCAGACTGCCGCCAGAAAGTATGGTCCTGAGTGCTGTTTCTACGGGCATATCTGTAAAGTGAACCTCTTTTTCTTCTAGAATTAATAGAAAGCCTGAAGTGGGATTGGGCGAGGTTGGTACATAGACACGATATACTTTTTTGCCATTTGGATGCTGCATGTTGCCCATGACAAATCCGATGCCCCACGAACCTGCACGTGGAAACTCAACCAGTGCGACGGATTCATAGTCGGCGGGAATATCATGCGAGAAGGCGTCAACCACATTTTTGGATGCTCCGTAAATAGACTTAACGAGAGGCAGTTTGAGGAGTAGGCTTTCACCTATTTTGACAAGTCTACGTCCGGTGATATGGGTTGCAAATAAACCTGCAGCATAAATAAGCAGCAGTGTCATGAGAAATGCAAGGGCATCGGTGACGTAGTGCGGGATGTCACCGATCCAGAATTTCAGTACAGGTCGTCCGATGGATGCCATGAACCCCACAATGAAACGGATCACAAAGATCGTGACGGTAATAGGAACTAATACGAGTAAACCGGAGAGAAAACGTGAGCGGGTTTTCTTCAAAACATGGTGATTTTCGTTCTTGTGGTTTTCCATATAACCTCCATTGCTTACTCTGTATGTTTACAACGACTGTAGCTCAGATAATGTCATCATGATTGCTATGAAATAACGAGCTGATTCTACCAATTATATGCGTATTCAGACCATAGATCTTATCAAGTACCGAGGCTGATGCTTATTTGGTGGAGTAGGGATCTGCCGCGTCACGGATGCCGTCGCCCACATAATTGAAGGCAAGCACGGCACCGACAATAAAGACAACCGGCATGAGTAGCCATGGGTAGTGGGCAACGGTTTGCATGTGCATGCAATCCTGCAGCATGACGCCCCAGCTTACGACGGGTGGGCGCAATCCGAGTCCGAGAAAACTGAGCGCGGTTTCCCCCAGAATCATGCCCGGCACGCTGAGGCTCAGTGATACGATGATGTGGCTGGCAAAGCCGGGAATGAGATGCTTGAACAAGATGCGACCGTGTCCGGCACCAAGCAGACGCGCAGCAACGGCATATTCTTCTTCGCGTAAGGCCATGATCTTGCCACGTACTGCGCGCGCGAGACCCGTCCACCCGAGCAAACTCAGCACTACGGTAATGCCCATGTAGATCCCGACTTGCGACCAATCGGCCGGCAGCAAGGCCCCCAGCGCAATCCAGAGCGGAATTTGCGGGAAGGAGCGCAGAATTTCCATAAAGCGCTGAATCAGGTCATCAGTGAGTCCGCCGACGTATCCGGATATGCCGCCGATAATGATGCCGAGCGTTACCGAAATCAGTACCGCCAGCATGCCAATCGAGAGGGATATGCGTGCGCCGAAGATGAGACGGCTGTAGAGATCCCTGCCGTACTTGTCGGCCCCCAGGAAATAGAAGCTGGGGGCACGTCCCTCGGGGTGCTCTTCTGCCGCAGTCACAAAATCTCTAGTCCCAAGGCGTGTTGTGTCAATGCTGAACAAGCGGCGCTCCATGGGAATGCGGCCCCACAGGCGATAAGGCTCGCCTTTGACGAAAAATCCCAGTGGTACTTTCGCGTCGGCTGCCCGATAGCCTTTTTGCAGCGTGATGGGATCGTGTGCAGGAATCAAGGCATCCGTATGGATTCCATGGCGGAAGCTGAACTTCGGGATTTGCGGGGGGGCAAACATGTAGTCCAGATCGCGCCATTGGGTAGAGTGGGGGGCCACGAACTCAGCAAACGCGGCAATCAGGTAAAATACGATTAGCACGAAGAGCGCAAATACGGCTAAGCGATGCCGGGTAAAGCGGCGGCGTATCAGTTCCCATTGCGACATCTCGCCTGCGACTGCTTGCGGCTGGGCGGAATCTGGTGCGACCGGTGGTGCGTTGCGTTTTGTTCTTCGCAGACCTGGAGGTACAAGACGGCGCAGGAGTGAGGCGAGAAAATTTGAAGATTGCACGGGCTCTTGGGCAGCCAACATAATTCGGGTAAATGACTTCGACATATTGCAGTGGACTCCCATATGGAGTGCGGTGACGAGCGAAGCGAACTCACCGCTTTCGCCTAAGCGAAGCGTGCACCCCCCAGGGCACTTGACAGAATCACCGCCATCGATCAACCCAAAGCCCTCGCCACGTCCCCGCCCCCGGCACTCCGTGCCCCCCAAAGCGGCGATATCTCGCCGCACTCCAAAGGGGACCGATATAATGTTGAGAAAACGTAACCACAACAACTTGTGACTAACCATGAAATCAGGTGCGAAGAAGGGCGTTTTCATTTGTCACCTCCCGCGCTTCCAATACGAATGCGAGGGTCTACCCACATCAAAAGCAAATCACTAACAAGCGTCCCGAAAACAGTCAGCAAACTGAGTACCATCAACATGGATCCCGCTAGATACATGTTCTGTGCCTGCAGAGCACCCAGTAGCATCGGAGCGACCGTAGGCAGGCTGAGCACGATGCCCACGATTGCGCCGCCGGACACGAGCTGGGGAAAGATCATGCCAATGCCGGATATAAACGGATTGAGCGCGAGACGGAGTGGATATTTCAGGATCAATTTCAACG
>SKVN01000177.1 GCA_007129405.1 Kiritimatiellia bacterium | reverse complement strand
TTCTATCTCGAAATCGTTTTTCGACTGAACAACCCCTTCCTGAACCTGCTCTGGTTACTGGTAATGGTTGCCGTTGCCGATGGCTCCATCCTGCGGGGATGCCGCTTGCGCATCAGCAAATTCATGTTTCCCGTCTTCATCGCACTACTCACCGGAACGATCATTCCTGTGCTAACATTTGTCGTGCCGATTCTGCAACGCTCCAATTGGCTCGATGCGCAATATGTCATTCCGCTCGCGGGCATGGTTTTAGGCAATTGTCTACGCGCCGACATCATCGGTCTCATGCAGTTCTATGAAAGCATCCGTAATAACGAAAAGGTCTATCACCAGAAACTTGCCCACGGTGCCCGCCTGCAAGAAGCTCTCCATCCGTTCTGGCGCGATGCCATGCGTGCGGCCCTCGTCCCCACCATTGCCACCATGGCAACCATCGGCCTCGTCTCCCTGCCCGGCATGATGACTGGCGCCATTCTCAGCGGGACCAGCCCCATGACCGCCATCAAATATCAGATCGCCATTATGATTGCCATCTTCTCCGGCACCGCCACCACCGTCTTCGTCGCCATCTGGCTCACCATCCGCACCAGCTTCAACGCCTACGGCACCCTCGACAAATCCATCTTCGCCCCCCGCAAGTAACACAACAGAAAAATCGATCGGATCCGTCAGATCAGCCCGATCTGTCCGATGTGCCAAACCGCCGCCGACGTAAAGACACACCCAAAACAATTTCATCCAAAACACCATGCCCCCCAAAAATAAACGCACGAAAAAATGCTCTTCCTTGACCTAAGTCAAGTACGAGCCGCTGATTTCCGGCTACCGTAACCACCATCAATGTATATCGATTACTTGGAATATCCGCGTACCGAGCATAAGAAATTTCCGGTAGAGTTAGCCGCAAACGCAAATCATAGTTCACACAATTTTACAATTATATGGCTTGCCCAAAATGACACCAGTTATATAGCATCTGGGTAATGTTTAACGGAAAGGATGGTGGGCATGCGGGTTAAGCAAGTAGGTTTATTGGTAGCGCTGGCGGTGGCCTTAACAGGTTGCGAGCCAGAACGCGTCGTCATCGAAGCAGGGCCGGCAGGCTTTGCCGGCCGGCACGTAGGCTATTCATGGTTGGGCGAAGCGAGAGGCGTTCCCTTTGAGGAAGCGTCCGCTTTTGTAGAAGCCATGTTAGAACTGGATGAGAATGCCAATATCACCAACGCACGCTTCTTGTATTTTGAAAAACGCGATGGATACTGGACCACTCGCCAAAGTGGCAACGCTTACGTATCCGTTGATTTTTCCATCAATCCGACGCCAGCAACCCTCGGCAGCGAGTACCGTGCCGGACGCTCCATGTTTACCGTTTACACCGCCAGCCCGATGTCATTCTGGGCTGCCGCCGTTTCCAATGATGGAGTCGTGGCGGTGCGCGTATCCGAGCCCCTAACGCGCTTCTGGCATGAAATGAAATTCCCGCCGGATTTCGATTTTGACCAACCCATATCTACTTTAACATTGGGAAGTGGCTTGGCTGTACCAACGGCTCGCTCGTCAGGCGGCGCCTGGTTGCAACCCAAAAGCTGGGACGAATTGGCCGATAAATACTTTTTCTATTATCACGATTATTCCCATGTCCTCCGCGATCATGGCATTTTTGAAGGGATCAGCGGCGAGAGTTCCATCCGCGAATTCCTCTCGCGTATGGAAATCGCATTCGAGGAAAATCGTCCCGTTGCCATGCCCACGCGTTACGGATACTTTGGCATCGGTGGGTGGGTCGGCAATTACGCAGCCATCGAACGCTATGTGACAGGCCGCAATGCCAGAGAGTTCACCTCGCTAGTGGATTGGACTGCGCAGCGTTATGCAGGATCAATCGATGCACAAAACCGTTTCGGGGTAGACGTTGTCTCGGGAGCTACACGCACGGCGCAAAATTCTGTCGACGCCATCTCCGGCGCAACCGTACGCGTATCGCGCGAGTCAACCGCATACCAACGCGCATTGGTGCAAGCTGGAATCCTGACCGAGTCTGACGTGGTCATCGGCCGATTTTAACGGAAATGGTATCGGTCTATAACGACAGGTTCAGGGGGTAGAATGTCGGGCGATTTTCAAAATACGGGACCGCATATCTCGGACAAACCATCCGTCCGCACAGGGATGCTCTCGGTCGTATGGGCACTCATCCCAGCGACCGTGGCATCAGCTATCTTCTTTGGCCCATATGCACTGTACCTGGTGCTGGCAAGTGCCTTGGCCGCCACACTGTTTGAGTGGCCGCTCCGAAAAACGCATCACACGCTACGAACCCCCTTGGGCGATGGTAGCGCCTTTCTTGCAGGCATGTTATTTGGCCTGACGCTCTCTCCTGGATCGCCTTGGTGGATTCCCTTTCTGGGGGCTGCGCTCGTCGTGCTGGTCGGCAAGCATGCATTTGGCGGACTCGGCAACAACCTGTTTAACCCTGCGCTGGTTGCCCGCGGTATTCTGCTATTGGCATATCCGGCATTGGTGACAGCTTGGCGCGTTCCCTTTGCGTATGACACCATAACGATAGCTACACCAATGGAAGGTGCCGAGGCAGGCTTCCTGGCATTGTTTCTAGGAAATGTGGCCGGCAGTATCGGCGAAACTTCCGCCTTGGCTTTGCTGGTCGGTGCTCTCTACCTGCAATGGAGGGGCTTCCTGAAGTGGCGGATACCTGTTGCTTTTATTGGGGCGGCATTTGTTACCGCCTATTTTCTCGGCATGCATCCGCTCCAAGCCGTATTATCGGGCAGCCTATTGTTCGGCGCTTTATTCATGGCAACCGATTGGGTTACATCGCCAACCGGACGCACAGCCTGCTGGTGGTATGGCATAGGATGTGGCGTACTGACAATCCTTCTCCGTCAATACACCGTTTATCCCGAAGGTATCACTTTTGCCATTTTGCTGATGAATGGACTCAGTCCCGTTCTCGAAAGATTATTTGCCGACCCGATATTTGGCCAAGTGGAAAAACGCTGGAAACGGCGTACGACCGCAATCGCGGCGGTCGTTGGCTTTTTAATCCTCGGGCTGGCAGGATATGGCTCTATACGAATGCACGCATTTCTCGATCGTTTCTATGTAACCGGCAGCGTCCGTCGCGATTTGCACGACTTCTTCCCGCAGGGTTCACGATACGTTGCTGCCTATCCCGTTGAGCGAGATGACATCATCGTTGAACGGGTGTACTCACGCGAAGGTGCGGCTGGCTATCTTATCTATACCGAAAAAACCGGTTTTTACGGACCCATTCGCATGCTGACCGTATTGGATAACGATGAGCGCATTGTCGGCCTGCGCGTGATTCAGCATAACGAAAGCGCCACGTTAGGCGGATTGATTCGCCGACCGTCTTTCTTGCGACAATTTCTCCGC
>SKVN01000191.1 GCA_007129405.1 Kiritimatiellia bacterium | reverse complement strand
GATACACGGCTACGTATTATCGAGGGCTTCCAGATTCGCCCCGACTTCTACCTGCCGGAATACGATGTGTATATCGAATACTGGGGCATGGACACCCCCCGCTACAAAGCCGGCATGTATCTGAAGCAAGACCTCTACATGCACGCCGGCAAACGCCTCATCTCCCTCTACCCCGCAGACAAGACCAAGCTTGATGAAAAGCTGGGTGGCAAATTGAGACAAATGATAATGGAGAAAGAAAACACAGGAGGAGCATAATGCGAACACTAGGGTTGGATCTTGGAACGAATAGCATAGGCTGGGCGGTTGTTGAATCAGTGGGGCGGCGCGTATCGCTCGTGGATAAAGGTGTTTACCTGTTCCCCAAGGGAGTAGGAGAAAACAAAAGCGGGGAATATCCGCTGGCTGCTCAACGAACGGGATATCGGTCTGCGCGACGCTTGATTATGCGTCGACGTTGGCGCAAGCAAGCAACGCTTGAAACCCTGGTTAAGCATGATCTTTGCTCGGGTTTAACGACACAAGATGTCAAGAACTGGAAGCAGGATAGGCACAAATATCCGGCAAATGAAGTATTCAAACAGTGGCTCAATATAAAAGCCGAAACACCAGAGGGTAAACCAGCGGGACCATATTATTGTCGCTGGCGTTGTGCGACAGAACAACTCAACCTATCACTGCCGGAAGACCGCTATTGTCTTGGTCGGGCTATCTATCATTTGGCACAAAGACGTGGTTACAAGAGCAATCGGATTTCGGGAGAGGAAAAGGATGGTGCGGTAAATGCCGAGATCTCGAAATTAGATGTTGCGCGGGGATCGAAAACATTAGGTCAGTATTTTTATGAAGAATGTCTGGGCAAGGAACCCGTGCGCGGTAGCCAACACTACACTAGTCGGGCACAGTATGAACAGGAGTTTACTATAATCTGCACGAAACAGCACTTCCTGCAGATTTGACCGAGACTCTTCGCTATAATTTGTTTATGCAGCGTCCGTTGCGCTCTCAGAAAGGAACTGTGGGCAAGTGCCTGTTTGAACCGACGAAAGCGCGAGCTGCCGATTCGCATCCTTTGACAGAGCGGTTTCGGCAGTTGCAGATCGTGAACAATATACGTGTGGCTTCCCCCGGGGAAACCGAGATGCGGGCACTGACAACTGCCGAAAGAGAGAGTGCCCTTGCTTGGCTGCAAAAGCAGTCAGGGACTGTTAATTTTGACAAGCTGGCCAGAGCGCTAACCCCCAGAAAGGTTTCTCTCATATTTGGAAGTGATGAAAAGCGATGTGAAGTTGATATTAACGCTTGGAGGTTTAACTATCGCGGGGATAGTGGACTTCCCGGCAGTCCTTTTATTGCTCGCATGATTAAATTGTTCGGGCCGGATTGGGTAACTGAGCTACATAAGAACTATGCAAAGGCGGGCAAGAAGACAATCGATCAGGTCGTCGATGATATCTGGCATGCCATTTTCAGTTTTGATGATGAGCAAAAACTCAAAATGTTTGGTATCGAGCAGTTAGGTTTGGATGAAGAAAAAGCAAGCATATTTGCAAAGCCTTTACCGAGTGGGTATGGGCGCTTGAGCCTTGCAGCGATGCGGCGGATTATACCCTTTCTTGAAAAGGGTGCCATCTATTCGCATGCCGTCTTTATGGCGAAGCTCCCGGATATTTTGAAACGAAAAGGGATTGATTGGGAAAAAGTCGCAGGCGACATCGAGCAGGCGATTCGTTCAGTGCTTGATTGCCACGAACAGTCGGCATGGTCGGAGAAGGTGGCCAACAGCTTGATCAAAACATACCGCGAGAATCACGAAGACCCGGCTCATCTGATGATTACGGAGGCAACCAAACTACGATTCATGGATCAAATCGAGTCTGTTGCCAGAGTAGAGGCCGGAGCGTCACGCTGGGAAGAATTGCCTACGGATGTTCGCAAAGGGATTATCGAGAAAACGGCAGGAGATATTTTGCATTGGGCATCTCGCAGAGAAGGGTTTGTGGCGGTAAAGCGACTGGATGAACGTGTTAAAGATATGCTGATAGAGCAGTTCGGGCTGCTGCCAGAGGATATAGAGGGCCTGTATCACCCTTCCGAGGTTGAATCGTATAAAGCGGCCGAAAAAGATCATGATGGTGTTTTGCAGTTGGGATCACCACGAATTGATTCGATTCGGAACCCAGTGTTTATGCGCGCTATGTTTCAGCTTCGCAAGCTGATCAATACTATGCTTAAAGAAGGCGTAATTGATGGCGATACCCGTATACGAATTGAAATGGCACGCGAATTAAATACGGCCAACATGCGGGCGGCGATAGAGCGCGATCAGCGCGAGCGCCAGAAGGAACGGGATCGAATTCGTTCGGAAATCGCGAGTCTGCCGTGTTCACCGGCTACGGTTACGGATCGGGATATCTTGAAATATATGCTATGGGAGGAGCAGGATCGCCGTTGCCTTTATACTGGCGCAACAATTGAAGTGAGTGCTTTTTTGGGAGATAATCCGGCTTACGACATTGAGCATACGATGCCAAGAAGTCGGCGGCTTGATAACTCGCGAGCAAACCTGACCCTATGTGATCGGCATTTCAACCGGACCGTGAAGCGTAATCGCCTGCCAGCAGAACTCCCGCAGGCTGAAAAAATTCAGCAACGCGTTAATTTGCTCTGGGATGAGAAGATTGAGACATTGCAAAAGAGTGTGGAGAAGCGCAAGGCGTCCTCAAGATCTGTACAAGACAAGGTGACGAAAGACAAGATCCGGCAAAGGCTTCATTATGAGCAAATTCAGCTCAGCTACCTGAAAACCAAGCGAAAGCTGTTTTTGTTGAAGGATGTTCCCGAAGGATTTACGAACAGCCAACTTGTGGATACGCGGATTATTTGCAAATACGCGATGGAATATCTTAAGACGGCGTTCCCGAAGGTGTATTCGGTTAAGGCTGGCGCGGTAAATGCGGTTAAGGAAATCTGGGGGCTGGATGAAAAATTCCGGGGCGATCATGTGCATCATGCAATTGATGCAATTGTAACTGCCTGTTTGAGTCCATCCTGGTACGCGGAACTAGCTGCGTACTACCACGAGTATGAGCGGTATCTTTACAGTAAAGCCAAGCGACCCGAGGTGCCGCAGCCGTGGTCGGGCTTTGACCGAGATCTGAACGAGAAAGTCAGCCAAGAGCTACTGGTTGTCCATTACTCACCAGATAATCTTTTGAAGCAGACGAAAAAGGTTGTGCGCAGACGTGGCAAAATCGTGCGTGAGAATGGAAAACCGCGATACGCGATGGGGGATTCCGCGAGGGGGTCACTCCATCAGGATACGATCTACGCAAAAATCAAGGATCCGTCCGAGCAGAAAAATGGGGAATCAGGCAGCTTAAAGGCTGTTGTGCGCCGGACCTTGGACAAGAACTTCAAAGAAAAAG
>SKVN01000078.1 GCA_007129405.1 Kiritimatiellia bacterium | reverse complement strand
TGTGCTCCTGACGCAATGTCTCGATCTGCCCGTCGAGCGCATTCCTGTCCGCTTCGGCCTTCTCGCACTTCTGCTGCAAGGCCGCCAGTTGCTCTTGTGCTTGTGCCTGCTCTTGCACAAGCACCGCAATACGCGCTTCGGCCTCCGACTTACGTGTTATTGCTGTTTCGAGGGCGGTTGCATGCTCTGCATTGCGTATTTGGACTTGCTCATCAAGTATTTGCGCATGTTGTTTTGAGGCATGATATTTTTTTTGCGTTTCCTTGAGTTCATCCGATGCGTATTCCAATGCTGCATTGGATTTTAATAATTTTTTCTCGTAATCCTTGATTTTTGCCACCGCATCTCGGTAGTCCTGAGCATGTTTATTGCTTTGTAAGGTAGCCTTTGCCAGATCTTGTCGGAGCGTATTCAATTCTTTTTCGATTCTGGCAACATCGCTCGCTTCTTCTGCTATCTGCCGGTTGTTGGATTCAAGTGCCGTTGCCACGGTTTCCCACTCGCGAGCTTCAATGCGTTTGCCGGTTCGGCGATGTAACAGGCATGTTGTTGGCGAAAGTTTGCCGCGTTTGATCAAGTAACCGACAGAGCGGATATGAAGAGAATCATGTTCATTTATGCCATCGACAACCCAATCCATTTCAAGTTCGGCAATGCTGTTTGCCGCCATCCAGTTTTCCTGATCGGGAGAAAGCTCATAAGTAGCAAGAAGGCGTCCGCTGGTAGCCCAATCGAACAGCGTGGAAATTTCAAAGGGTCCATACACTGAACGGCCGTCGATTCTGACAAACCAGGATTTCACTATCTTGTTGTTTGTATCAATACTTTTCAGGCTCACGCTGTTTCCCCTATAAATTACGAATTTTTCGCAATTCATCCTGCGATGATGGCCGTTTGCTTGTACAGGCAGAGCAAGTCATTAGCTAAATCGACGTCGTCATGCTAACAACCGTTGGGTAGAATGGCAATCACTAGCTTACCTGAGAAATATTTTCGCACTGTGGTTATTTTGGAGCTCATATAACTGCGAAAATGCCGCTGGATGCTTGACAGCTTGACGCACTGCCCTGCATCATGTGGGCCACGAGAGGAGTATCAGGTTATGCGTATTCGGAAAGAAATTGTACCCTTTGTTATTGTCGCCCTACTGGGCTGGTTTGTCTTTTTTGGTGTATTAAAGAGCTTGAGTGTGCCGATCGCCTTGGCTTTTGGTATTGCATTCGGGTTGTTTGTCGTAAGCACGGTTTACCTATTGTGGTTCTTTCGCGATCCACCGCGTACGCCGCCGACTGACGAAAAGGCTATTCTGGCTGCCGCTGATGGTACCATTGCGGCGATCAAGACGTTCGACCCAGATGCGTTTGGTTCCATCAGTATGTTAGCGGGATTGAATCCGGAAGATCTGGGGAGACTGCGTACGGAGAATGTCTTGCGCGTCAGTGTTTTTCTCAGCCTGTTCGATGTACATGTCAATCGTGTCCCCATTCACGGGGAATCCCAGTTTCTAGGATATTTTCCGGGGAAGCACCTTTTTACGTTCGAAGAGAAGTCTTCGGACTTAAACCAGCACAACTCCATTGTAATCAAGAACGAGAAGACTGTTTGCCTCGTCAACCAAATCGTGGGGCCGGTGTGTCGACGCGTGGTCTACTGGTTGGATCCGGTGAATCCAACAAACGTGAAAGCTGGCGATGATTTCGGTATGATGAAGTTCGGATCGCGTCTGGATATGTATTTTCCCGCAGATGATATCGAGCTCTTGGTGTCCGAAGGCGACAAAGTGCGTGCCGGTGAAAGCATAATCGGGAGGTACCGCTAATGGGATCTCACGAAAACAAATCTCGCATGCGGCAATTCCTGAACTGGCGACAAATTTTACCCTCGTTGATTACCTTGGGAGCAATGCTGTCCGGGTTTTTAAGTATACTGTCGGTAGTGTGGGGATTTCACTCGGGGGCCTTGGAAGCTGTAGTCGAAATGAACCGGCATTATTTGAATGCGGCGCGGCTTATCATGCTGGCTATGATCCTTGATGGCATCGACGGGAATCTTGCACGGTGGTTAAAGGGTACCAGCGAGTTCGGAGCGGAGCTTGATACCTATGTTGACATGACGGCATTTGGTATTGCACCGGCAATATTGATTTTCGCCGTTACACTCAGTCCTGAAACGCCTCCGCTTTTGCGACTGTTGCTCCCATCGGCTGTGGCGCTGTCAGGCGTTGTCCGTTTAGCGCGGTTTAAAGTCGCGGACCCGATGCGAGGGCAGGGGGGCTATGGCGGATTGCCGATTACCGCCAACGCAGGTTGGGTAGCGCTATTCGTGTTTATCAGTCAAGTTCCTCCCACTGGTGATTTTTTTCACGAGGATCTCTTCTCCCTCCAGCGAGGATGGTTCGCTACCGTATTTCTGATCGGCATTCTTATCTTTATATCATTACAGGTATCGAATGTCCGTTATCCCAAACCAACCAAAAAAGCCGCCATCTTCATCCCTAGTGCCATTTTGGTGTTTCTGTTCGTTTTTCTTCCAAAACGCTATTCTATTTGGACCGCTGTTATCCTGCTTATGTTAGGGTTGGTTTACGCTGTAGCAGGGCCAATGTTCGTGAAGGGGGCTGAACTGCATCAAGCGCATCGTGAACGAAAACGCGCAAGTGAACCACAACCCCATAAGACGAAGCCCCATCGGCGCAAACGCCGATCGCGAAGGAGATAAATTGTGGCTACATTGCAAGAGATTCTCAAAGATACTGCTGAATATGTTGCTTGGAAACTGGAAGAAGGCGAGACAACAGCCGAAGTTTCTGCTTCGATACTCAGCGAGTTAGTACCACAGAAGCAGGAAACCAAAAGTGTAGCGATGCCCAAGCAAGTATCCCCTGAACACAAAATTGCGAAGACGAAAACCGCAATGCCGGCGACTACTCCAGCGCAGGATCCAATCCCATCCTCAGATTCGCAACTTTCAGGGACTGCTAGCGATCGCGACATTGCATTGCAGAACCTAGCCAACCAAATCAAGGCTTGCACAGCCTGCCCATTGCACAGTGGGCGTATACAGGCTGTTCCCGGGCAAGGCAACTCTACCCCTGAAATTATGTTTATTGGAGAGGCGCCTGGAGCTGATGAAGATGAACAGGGGCTAGCTTTTGTTGGTCGTGCGGGCCAGCTCTTAACGAAAATGATTGAGGCGATGGGCTATACGCGTGACGAGGTTTTTATTGCTAACGTGAATAAATGCCGCCCCCCCAATAACCGCAAACCGCTGCGTGCGGAAATGGATATATGTCTGCCATTTTTGCGACAACAGGTAGCCCTATTGCAGCCTAAAGTTCTCGTTGCGCTGGGAGCAACCGCAGTGGAAGGTCTCGTGCCTGAGTCGGCATCCGAGAAGATCAGCACCTTGCGCGGAAATTGGCTGTCGTTCGAGGGAATTCCCCTGATGCCCACCTATCA
>SKVN01000098.1 GCA_007129405.1 Kiritimatiellia bacterium | reverse complement strand
CACACTTACTCGCCTACACTCACTCGCGCACACTTACTCGACATCATGTGCGCTGACTTTCGATTAAGCGTGAGCGATCAAGTGTGCGCGAGTAAGTGTATAAAGTTTCTCCCCTGCATCATCTGGGCTACCCCTGCTATACGACAAACCACGGGACGATGCCTTATTCGGGTTGACTCTACAATTTCACAATACTAACCTTTCCCCGTCAAATTGAAACCGTCCGATCGTTTGGCCGGATTCTTGCGCATCAACATCAGGCACACTGCAAGGAGTATTGCCCTTATGAAACTAGACACCTTTATTTCTGTTGGCGAGAATATCCACTGCACGCGTATTTTCAAAGTAGATGGCTTGTTTTGCAAACCCGATACGAACGGAAAATATCAAATCAAGTACAATAGTTCCAAGGGTACATCGTTTATGCCCGTGCCTCCGTACTTCACAGAAGGTGCTGACTGGCAGGCTGGCAAAGTCAAACATTGTGCCGTCGCGATCTGGCTCGGGATGAATGGATCCCCCGAAGAGCAAGAAATCGGCAAGGACTACATCGCCAACTTAGCCGCCGGACAAGAAGCCGCCGGCGCAACCTATCTGGACATCAATGTCGATGAGTACAGTACCGACGTGGCTGAACGCGTTGCCTTGATGCGCTGGACCGTTGACGTGGCGCAAAAAGCCACCCAAATCCCCATGAGTATAGATTCGTCCAATCTGGAAATCCTGGAGGCCGGCTTGTCTGCTTGCGACCCTGCCCGCGGACGCCCCATGGTAAACTCCGTCTCCTTGGAACGGACCAATGCAATCGACGCCGCCCGCAAATCGAATGCGGTTGTCATTGCTTCTGCAGCCGGTGCCGAAGGTCTTCCCAACACCGTCGAAGAACGCATGCAAAACCTGGAAGCTATCTATCAGCGCTTACAGACAGAGGGGTTTTCAAACGGCGATATGCACTTTGACCCATTGGTATTCCCGATTTCAACTGACGGAGAAAATGGCATCCGTTTCCTGGATACCGTGAAGGCTCTTCGGGGAAGGTTTGGTGCAGAAGTGCATATCGTAGCCGGCCTCAGCAACATCTCCTTCGGTATGCCGAATCGCAAACTCATTAACCAGGTCTTTACCTGGATGTGCTGCGAAGCTGGTGGCGATGGTGGCATTGTGGATCCTATGCAAATCAATATCCCCATCTTAAACGAACTCGACACCTCTAGCGAACCCTTCAAGTTGGCGCATGCCCTGCTAACGGGTGAAGATGAATATGGCATGGAATATATTTCTGCAGCACGAGAAGGGCTGCTAACGTAATCACCAACAGAAACCCTCATGAAATACGCGCCCGGAAATGCACTTTTAATCGTGGGACCGGGCGCTATGGGACTTTTCCTGGCGGCTCGGCTATATCGCGCTGGCAGAGCGATTGGCCTATTAGACTATCGGCCCGAAAGAGCGCAACGGCTACACGAGATCATATTACGGGCGGGTCACCAATCGCATCATGCCACCATCACTACAGATACAAATCCTGCGATTGTGGCGACATATCCTTATATCCTGATTTGCGTTAAAGCGCATGCCACACCCCATGTGGCACAAGCACTAACCCCGCATGTACGATCAGACGCTTGCGTACTCACACTCCAGAACGGTTTGGGCAATAAGGAAGCACTAGCTTGCCTCCCCTGTATCAATAATCTCCGAATCGGCATCACCAGTTATGGCGCTTATCTGGAAGACGAAAAGACGGTACGATCTACCGGTGGAGGAAAGATTCTCATTGGCTCTTCCCAACACGATACTGTGGGCTTGTCTTGGCAAGACATGTTTCATCGAGCGCATCTTCAAGTGGAGTTGGTCAATAACGTCGATGCCATGCTCTGGAAGAAACTTATACTGAACGCAGCCCTCAACCCCGTGACGGCCCTCTTCGGCTTACGTAATGGCGAACTCCTGACCCACCCTGCTGCTTGGCAAACATCCATGGCTATTTTGCAAGAGTCTGTAGCTGTGGCGAGAAGCTTAGGACTCAACATGAACGACGACGAGTTACAGCAAGAGCTGCTAAACATATGCCAGGCAACACGAGAGAATCGTTCATCGATGCTCGTTGATATACAGGCCGGTCGAACGACAGAAATAGAAGCAATCAATGGTGCCATTATTCGGGCAGCAGCCAAAAACAACCTATCCACACCACATAACAAAACAATCATGGAAGCAGTATTAGCGCAGCAATCGCGCACCGTCTAACATCAATCAGCATTCTTTGCCATGCTCTTGAGAACTTCCCGCAAATCGCTTGCATCAGCGGTATAAGTCTGGCCACACATGTGACATGTCACATCCTGCCTTTGACCACTTCCAATCAAGACATCCAACTCCTCCTTCGACAAGGAAGCCAACACCCCTAATACCTTTTTTTTGTTACAACGGCATCCAAACGCAAGAGATTTTTCATCCCGCACGATAACGGGGCCAGAAGAGAACACATCCTGCAAAGGAGCGGCTACATCCTTCGGCCAGAGACGTTCACGCATAAAGGTGTCCGCATGCCCATCTTCCAAACGTTCTAACATTTTAACAAAAGCATCCTGATCTGAATCTTCCATGCGCTGTACGAGCATGGCACGGGCAGAATGAAGACCTCCATCATCAGAGACAACCCAAACATTACACCCCGTTGGCACCTGCATGGAGTGATTATAATAACGGCCCAAAACATACCGTAACTGCGGTGGATTCACGTTGAGTACGGCTTGACTCAAAATCCGCCCCGGCAAGGTGCTAACCACTTGAACACTACCAGATTCGCCAACTGCGGGAGCAGTATCGACAGGAAGCACGCCATCCAAGGTATCCAATGTTTTCCGATTGGTAAATCCGCGCAAGCTTCCAGCCCCGGTTGCTTCTACGAGGACACCTTTTATGGGCCCACTTGTATTCATCCGCAACATCCACGCTTCATCATCGGTGCTGGCATCAGACGCCAACAACGCTACCGCAGCCAGAGCCTCCCCTAAAACCGCACCGGCAACCGGACCACTCAAGTGACGCGCCTCCAATGCCTTCGCCGTCATCGTGACGTCCGCCAATGTCATGCGAATTCGTGTGTTTTCCGTTATTCCTTTAACCAATCTGTCCATAGTGCCGACCATACTGAAAAGAATTCTGCCTCGCGTCCAGCCCTTATTCAGGTTTATGCGCGTTTCGCGCTTGTCCAGGATCCTCCATCTGGTATTTTGCACGAATGAAAGCACTTATACAGCGTGTATCTGCAGCTAAAGTCTGGATTGGAAATAGCGTCTACAATGAAATTGGATGCGGCGTGGTCGTATTCCTTGGTGTGAGAATCAACGACAATATCGACGGGGCGGCCGCACTTGCTGCCAAAACCGCCCATTTACGCATTTTCCCAGACGAGCAAGACCGCATGAATCGATCGTTGCTGGATATCTCCGGAGAAGCTCTCGTTATCTCGCAATTTACCCTGTATGCCGACACACGGAAAGGAAACCGCCCGAGTTTCATATATGCAGCACCGCCAACCGAAGCTGAACTCTTATATCAAAAGTATGTACAGTACCTCACCGATCTCCTGCCATCTGAATCGACAAAAACTGGCCAATTCCGCGCGTCTATGCAAGTTGAACTGATCAATGACGGTCCCGTAACGATCACGCTGGATACAGACAATCAACTGCCTCCATGCAGATAATTTTGTATTGCGATGAAAGGTTCTTCAGCTGATCGACCAGAGATCTGGATAACAGCAAGAAAGACGAACGCCTCGAATTTTCGCTCGAGCAGAAATTGCGGTTACGGATCAAGGATTGAATTTCTGACCCCGATGTGCTCAAATACAGCTTCGACAAAAATATCGTTTGAAAAAAGGCAGGAGAATTTGGGGCATGATCAAAGTTAAGATCATTGGGGCCACGGGTTATGGTGGAATTGGACTCATCGAGTTGTTATCGCAACATCCCGAAGTCAAAATTCAGGCTTTGGTCGCCACCGAAAACACCAGCAAACCCATTAGCGAACTCTATCCACATCTTGCTGGCTATTGTGACTTACCGATTTTATCGGCAGATTCCGCCACAGACCCTGCTGATATCACATTTTTTTCCACGCCTGATCGTGTCGGTATGCAACGGGCACCCGCAGAATTGGAATCGGAGGCTCGCGTAATTGACTTCAGTGGTGACTTTCGCTTCAACACGGCGCAAGCCTATGCTGATTATGCCGGAAGAATTGGACTGCCAACAGAACATGCGGCTCCACAACTCCTTTCCGAAGCAATCTATGGACTTACCGAGCTCCATCGCAAGGAACTCTCTCCCAAAACGCGTCTCGTGGGAAATCCGGGCTGTTTCGCCGTGAGTTGTATCCTCGGGTTGGCTCCTGCCATGCACCATAACATCGTCACGGCAAACAGCATTATTTGCGACTGCAAAACGGGCGTTTCGGGTGCAGGCAAAAAACTCAACGCCTCTTTTCATTTTTCCTCGCGGCATGAAAACATGAATGCCTATCGACTCTCTGGACATCAGCATGTCTGCGAAATCGAACGAGAATTGAGTATCCTTGGAAACACCGAAGATCTGCAAATCACATTTACCGCACAAGCGGTACCGTTGTGCCGCGGCATTATGTCATGCTTGTATGCCGATGGCATCGAAACCTTACGGGAGCAGGAGATTTCAGAACTGTATCAGGCCTATTATGCCAACTCCCCTTTTGTGCGCGTACTGTCATCGGATGCCATGGCGGGCACAGCATACGTACGAGGAACGAACCATTGCAATCTCGTCATCAGTGTAGATAACCGTTGCAATCGACTGCGCGTGGTATCCTATATTGACAACCTGATGAAAGGCCAAGCAGGCTCTGCCGTTCAGAATATGAATGTGCTCTTTGGGCTCCCCGAAACGACAGGAATCGCAGGAACCGGCATGTTCCCCTAATTTTTATATATCGGAATCATAATTGTAATCATCAGCAAACAAGGAGGAGAACATGGATCAGACCCAGTCAGTAATCGGGCCGGATGTGGAAATCACCGGTAATGTCAAATGCGGATCGAACATTCAGCTCAATGGCAAACTGAACGGCGACCTCACCTGTGGGGGACTCGCCAGCATCGGTCGTGAATGCACCCTCAAAGGCAATGTACAAACGGAAAGCATTGCTCTATCTGGAGCCCTGAACGGCAACATCTCAGCTCGCGACAAGATCGATCTCAAGTCGACCGCTCGCTTGCATGGTGACATCCGCGCCAAACGATTAACGGTTGAAGATGGCGTAACCTTTATTGGCAAGGTTGAGGTAAACCCTACCGGGGCAACCGGTAGCAAACCATCAGACGCCAAGGCACCCGAAGCGGATATTCCACCAGCCAAAGACAGTGGCGACACCAAAGGCCTTTTTCGGCGCTGAGCCCATCATCAGGTAGCAGCGATTCGAGGGAGAGAGTATGGCGCGCGCCGATAAAAACGGTATGATCGACGGCTATATGGCTGTTCAATCTGTCCGCCGCAGTAGCGGCAGACAGCAGGAACGAGACCATACCGATGCGCCAGAAAAAGGCACCCCAACGCCACCTGCGGAGCCCGCAACATCAGCCCGTAACCAACCGCATGGTTTCGGGCATACCGCTCTGCCCACCAAACACGAGATTCATTGCTACGCATGCGGCTACCGCTTCACGGTCACCGGCAGTCTTGAACGATTACTTTGTCCCAAATGTAAAGAACAACTGCATTCTGGCGATAAGACAATTTGCGGTCCCTACTCCGGAACGATTCAAACCGTTGGCACCGTAACGATTCATAGTGGTGCTAGTGTGACAGACTCCACCATAACGGCATCTGTGATTCGGATCGCCGGAGAATGCAAAAAAACACAACTGAACCCCGGGGTGCGTGTTGAACTCCAAACAGGTGCAGCCGTCGACAGCGCCCAACTAGAAACGGTTGATGTGGTTATCCCCGCCGATCAGAATGTGACTTTGGACACCGAGATCTATTGCAAATCACTCCAGTTGATGGGGACCTTAAGGGCTACGGTTCGGGCACGTGAAAGCGTTCATATGCATAATGCCGCAGTCTTCCACGGGAAAATACAATCACCAGGCTTAGTGGTAGAAGAAGGCGCTGCATTACGGGCAGAACTATACATCAAGCCAGAGAGCCCGCGCAGTAACGATTCAAAAGATCAAGCAAAAGGATAATCGCATGGCAGCACGTAAAGGACTCGGACGTGGACTCGGATCATTGATTTCGGATCGCCACCCCACCCCGGCATCAGACCAACATACAACTCCCGCAGATACATTTGCGCGCGAAACGCATGATGGTCGTGTTACCGATCTACCCATTGATCAAATCGTGCGTAACCCGCGACAACCCCGCCAGACCTTTCGCGAAGAAGCACTGTCAGAATTAGCAGATAGCATACGCGAGCATGGCATCTTGCAACCCTTGATGGTACGCACAAAATCCGACGGAAAATATGAACTCATTGCCGGAGAACGCAGGTTACGTGCGGCGGGCTTGGCCGGTTTGGAAATCGTCCCCGTAAATCTTGTAGAAGCCTCAGATTTGCAAAGTCTTGAAATTGCCATTATCGAGAACTTGCAGCGCGAAGACTTGAACCCTGTGGAAGAAGCGGAAGGGTATCGGGAATTGGCGGCCGAATTCAAACTGACACAGGAAGAAATTGCCAAGCGTGTAAGTCGCTCGCGCGCCACCGTCGCCAATGCTCTGCGACTGCTCACATTACCGGATGACATTCGCGCGATGCTCAAAGAACAACAAATTTCCACTGGCCACGCCAAGGCCCTACTTGGGCTTTCCATTCCACAAGAACAGACCCTGCTCGCACGAAGGATTGTCGCCGAAGACCTGTCCGTCAGGGCCACCGAGAAGATTGTAAAACGCACTTCCAGCATACCCACCAAGCCGCGTGCAACCAAGCCTGATCTTCCCAAAGACTTTTTGCGGGATCTAACCGAAAAACTACATCAACATTTTAGCACAAGTGTACGTCTGGCACCTTGCAAAACCTTTGCTAACGGCAAAAAAAGCAAAGGATCCATTGAAATCGACTTCTTTTCCAACGATGACTTGGAGCGCGTTCTCTCCGTCATGGGAATTGACCTCTCCGAGGACTAACCGCGTCACTGCGAAAATCCCTCTCGCCACAGCCCTCTTGCATCCGACAAAATAACGCACTAATATACGCGACCAGTCGCGCGTATATTGTACGTGCATGGGTATAGCTGGTGCGTTATGGAGCGAAAAACCCAATACGACGTTTATGCACAAAGCTATGCTGCGATTTTACAATCACGAAACAAGGAGCTTGATATGCAACCAGACATGGAAAAACGGGAAAAAGAAATAACCCAAATGGCTTCTACCATCGAAAACTTGCGCCAAGAAGTACGCAAGGTTCTCGTTGGACAACAACACCTACTCGACTCTCTATTGATTGCCATGATCAGTGATGGACACATCCTCATCGAAGGGGTCCCCGGGTTGGCGAAAACGACAGCCGTTAAATCCCTGGGCGATGCCCTCGGCTTACCCTTCCAGCGCATTTCTTTTACTCCAGACTTACTCCCTGCCGACATCGTTGGCACCATGATCTATGACCCCGCAAAATCCGAGTTCCTTCCACGACAGGGGCCTGTTTTCACCAACATCCTGCTAGCCGACGAAATCAACCGGGCGCCCGCTAAAGTCCAATCTGCGCTTCTCGAGGCGATGCAGGAACGTCAGGTCACGATCGGGGACAGCACCTACAAACTCCCCTCTCCTTTTCTGGTCTTGGCGACACAGAATCCCATCGAACAGGAAGGCACCTACCCCTTACCGGAAGCGCAGGTAGACCGCTTTATGCTCATGTGTAAAGTGAGCTATCCCACCAAAGAAGAGGAACGCGAAATCATGCATCGGTTCGATGGCAAAGCCGTCGAAAGCATCAAACCTGCCATGACCGCGGAACAAATCGCAGCATGCCGAGAACTGGTACCGCGAATATATTGCGATGAGAAGGTTACCGATTATATTCTCGATATCGTGTTGGCCACGCGCAACCCATCGCAATTCGGTATCCCAATCGATCATCAGATATCGTATGGCGCTTCACCCCGGGCTGGCATCTTCCTCCAAATGGCGGCACGTGCGCGGGCCATGCTATGCGGCAGGGCCTACGTTACCCCCCAAGATGTAAAGGAAATGGCCCCGGACGTACTGCGTCATCGTGTCATATTGACGTACGAAGCTGAAGCCGAAGAATGCACCAGCGACAGTATCATCACGCATATTCTCGGCGAAATCCCCGTCCCTTAAATCTAATCTTTTTGTGGAGATCTTATGCCGCTCGACACAAAAGAACTCATGCGCCAAGTTGCCCGGCTACGGATTATCACCAGCCGTCTGGTCGATAACCGTTTGACGGGGGCGTACCATTCTGCTTTTAAAGGACAGGGAATCGAATTCGATGAAGTTCGTGCCTATACCTACGGCGATGACGTACGCTCTATAGATTGGAATGTAACCGCTCGAATGGGCCATCCTTATATCAAAAGATTTGCGGAAGAACGCGAGCTGACCATTCTCTTTGCGGTAGATGTTTCTGGCTCACAGATATTCGGATCAACCCAGCGCAGCAAAGCGGAAACCGCCGCCGAACTGGCCTGCTTGCTGGCCCTATCCGCCGTAAAAAACCAGGACAATGTGGGGCTCATGCTCTTTAGCGACCGCATTCGCACCTATATCCCGCCTCGCAAAGGACGCAAAGCCGTACTGCGCATCGTGCGCGAAGTTCTGGCGGCCGAGGAAACACGCGAAGGCACGAACATTCGCTGCGTTCTCGACTTCCTCGCGCAGGTACAAAAACGTAGAGCCGTCGTATTTCTGGTATCGGATTTTATCGATACAGGCTTTGAGGATGCCCTCAGTATTGCAGCTCGTCGACATGACTTGATTTGCTGCCCCATCAGTGATCCGCATGAAGACAAGCTTCCCGATGTAGGTTTACTCGAACTAGAAGATGCGGAAACCGGTGAACTGTATCTGGTAGATACATCCAATCCGCAGTTTCGGGCTGCTCACAATCGAGAGGTGCATGAACATCAAGAATCACTGCTGCGCATGTTTCGCCGGAATCGCATTGATACCGTTCCGCTCACAACAGATATCTCGATTATCGATGCCGTTCGCCGTCTCTTCATGCAACGTCAAGCACGCCAAAAAAGAGGATAATCCATGCATAGAAAAACATGGTTATATAGTAATGTTGCTTTGCTGACCGGATTGCTACTAACAACCGGATGTGGTCAGCGTCCCCAAAAACCGGATATAACCGATGTGCCTGATATTGTTCATACCGTGGAGGAGCACGGCGTCGCCATCACCCTGACATTATCCCCCGGCATGATGGACCCACGCCACGATGCCATTCTCACGCTCCTCACGCGCTACCCGGCAGGCCTCCAAATTGATTTTCCGAACGTGGAAATGGCGATCGAGGGTTTCGAGGTGACAGCAATCTTGTCACCACCCGACGCAACCGATCAAGCAGGATACCAAATCAGCGAAACGATACTCCGACTTACACCCATTCCTGGCAGCCATTATCGTATCGCACCCATGTTGTTTGCCATAACCCAGAACAACGATATTGAGGGAGAAACACAATATCTTATAACCCCCGCGATCCGTCCTCCCTCCCATCGCCTTGACGATGTGGATGCCGCCAGTCTCACAGCAACACCGGAACCTGTGTATATTCCACCAACACCAGCGGAAATCATAAGATGGGCTCTTGTCTCTATTGCCCTGCTGCTTATCCTGCTCGGCGGTGTATTCCTGGCAAGCAAGCTGAAACGAAAAATGGAAGTAATGCGCATGTCACCCGCTGAACGGGCACGCTATGAACTCGATCAACTGCTTGTCAAGGATCTTCCTGCTAAAGGCCAATTCAAGGAATTCTACTTTGCGATCACCGGTATTATTCGAACCTACATCGAGCGGCAACATGGCATTCGCGCCCCGGAACTTACCACCCCTGAATTTCTGGAAGCTGCTGCCAAACGCCCAGCCTTCAAGCCTGCCGTGGTGGAACGCCTGCAAGAATTTCTGGAATCTGCCGATCTGGTTAAATTTGCGGCATGGACCCCCACCCAACGTGCGATTCAAGACACAATAGAAACAGCTCGCAATTATCTCGCAGAGGACGAAACGACTTTTACGGAGGAAAAGCACTAGCATGCACTTTGCCAACCCCATATGGCTCTGGTTGTTGATACCCGTTATCGGCGTGTGCGGTCGCATGATCCTGCCGCGCATACGCCCCGCTATTCCCTATGCAAGAACGCAGTCGATCTCCCGACACAAGTCATCCTGGCGCATGCTTCTCTACTATCTTATGCCATGGATCTTTCTCGTTGTGTTGCTGCTTCTTGTGCTGGCCATGGCGCGCCCCAGACGGAACCTTTCCGAGTTTCGACGAGAAGCCAACGCCATTTCTATTATGGTGGTCATCGATGTATCCGGTTCCATGGAAGCTTTAGACCTATCTCGTGAAACCGAAAACGGCGTCGAATACCTCACACGACTCGATGTGGTAAAAGATGTCTTTTCCGAATTTATCGATTATCGCCCCGATGACCTCATCGGACTGATCTCATTCGGTGGCTATGCAAGTGTTCTTTCCCCGCTTACACTGGATCACAATGCGCTGCGACAAATTCTGGATACCGTTGATATTCCCCCACCGTTCCACGACCCATCTTCAGGCGCTATTGTCAACGAAGACGAGCGCATGACAGCGATCGGAGATGCCCTGGCACTGGCCAGTTCGCGACTGCGTGAGGCCGAAACCGAATCCCGTATCATCTTACTCCTGAGTGACGGCCTCAATAACGCAGGCATACTTGAGCCCATGCAAGCAGCTCGCATTGCCAAAGAACTCGGCTTGCGCGTGTATACCATTGGCGTCGGCACAACCGGGCATGCCCCCGTCCGCATTACCGATGCCGCAGGCCGGCAGTCCATCCGCTATGCCTATATTGAAATTGACGAGCAAGCCCTGCAAGATATTGCCGACCTGACGGGGGGCGTATATTTCAACACGCTCGACGAGGAGGGCCTCAGTCGAGCTCTCGAAGCCATTAACGAATTGGAAACCACACCCGTGCAGCAACAAATCTTGGAACGCTTTGAGGAGCACTACCGCAACCTGATCCTCACGGCGCTGATTCTGCTGTGCGCGTGTGCACTTGTGAATGTCAACATCAAGAGAAACGTCCTGTAGTCATCATGAGATTTTCATTTGCAAACATATGGATCCTATACCTGATCTGGTTGGTTCCCCTCTGGAGCCTGTTACTGCATTTTCTGCGGAGAAGGCAGCAACAGAAACGTTTACATTTCACCGGATCTTTGCTTGCTGGAAAACTACTGCCTGCCGACAATCAACGGCTTCTATGGTTTCAGGAGTTAGCTCTTGCAGGTGCGCTCTTTTTTCTGCTGCTAGCTGCTGCAGGCCCCCGTAGCACACGTCCGGAAGAGCAGAAAGTAGCCATCCGCGGACGCGACATCGTACTCCTGCTGGATGTCTCACGCTCTATGCTTGCCGATGACGTTAGGCCCTCCCGCCTCGTACGCGCAAAGGCAGATATGTTTGACATCCTCGATGAATTACGCCCCGGCGACCGTGTGGCCATTGTAGCGTTCCGCTATCGGGCCACCCGAATCACCCCGTTTACCTCCGATCAAGGATTCCTCCGGCAAGCCATCGCGGGCGTATCCATCGACAGCGCTCCGGCAGGTGAAACCGACATCGGAGCAGGCATCCGGATGGCACTGGATATTTTTGATGACGACACACCTTCTCACAAAGCCATTATCCTCTTATCGGATGGCGAAGATCTGGCGGGAGAGGCCATCTCAGCAGCGCAGGATGCAGCGCGACGAAACATTCCCTTCTTTACCGTCGGCATTGGCAGCCGCACCGGATCAACCATACCGGACCGGGATAGCCCGCAAGGCGTATTCCTCTTTGAAGGAGAGCCGGTAATCACACGACTGGAAGACGAATCGCTCGTGACCCTAGCCCGCCTGACAGGAGGTGCCTATATCCCCGTTGAAACCGCTGGCGCCGGAGCCATTACTCTCGGGCAACGCATCCGCGAGCAACTCCGTGCTGTAGAAGCTCGCACCTATACCACAATGGAAGCCTCCGATTACACCGAACTCTTTAGCTACTTTTTGTTACCGGCCATCGTTCTGCTTCTCATCGCGGGCTTCCTAACGCAGGGTCCCATCCGCAAACACGCTCGAATCCAACATATCGCCATCATCATGCTCTTTTTCACTGGCGCAGCATTTGGCGAAACAGGGGAAAACAAAAGCGGGCAATCGCACCGTGCCATCGCGCGTCAGGCCCAGCACCTGCAACAACAGAACCAATTCACAGAAGCAGCGCAACTGTATCTGCGAGCAGCCGATACGCCCGATATAGCCGCGCGTCTCCGTGATCGCTATCGTTACAATGCTGCCATCGCATCCCTACAAGCTGGAGATACAGAAACAGCCGTCAACTTACTCGAACGGCTTCCAACGATCCAACAAGCTGATCTTGCACGTGCCATCGCGGCATTCGAACAAGGTAGAAGTGCCGCAGACGGAAGCGTGGAAGGCTACCGCGAACGCGTTTCACAATGGCAGGAAGCCGCACAACGCCTGCAAAGACACTGGCAGCAAACCGCGGAAGCTGCATCGGAAGAAGACTTGCAGAAACTGGATGCCATCCTGCCCCAGGCAGCCCGCGAGGCCACCCTCGCTGATATTCTCGAACGATATGCCGACAAAGACCCAGCACAACTAGCTTGGGATATGATGCAGAAACAGCGCAGCCAAGACGACAAATGGAAATCCGACGAGATACCCCCCATCGGTCCCGCAAGACTCGAACACTTCCAAAACCGTGCGCGCGAACGTAACGAACTGGCAGAGCAATATCTTGCGCTTGCTCACCTCTTGCAATCCGATGGTATTCCCCCCGAACAATTCAATCGTCTTTTGGACGAGCAACAAACACTTGAAGAGCAAGTGGCATCACTAGAAGATCTTAGCCCCCTTACAGACACACACCTAGCCGAAATCGGGCACCCTCTCTATGATGCATGGCGCGAACGGGGAAGCCCTGAATCCATGCTCACAGAGTCCTTGCGGCAGCAAGAATGGCTGGATGCGATCGCACGCGACCCCGCCAACACAACGCAGCCGCCCGTGCCATTATCTCGATTGCAAACCGAAGCCGCCAATCTAACAGATACCTTTGCCGAACGCTACCAGCCGCCTCCCGACACGGATCCCGAATTGATCGCAGAAATGGATACACTGACGGATGATGCAGCCCGACTCCAGCGCCTGGCAGCAGAAATGCTCGAACTCGATGACATCGAGTCCGCCCGCACCGTCCAGGAAGAAGCGCGTGACAAACTCCGCCGTCTCTCGGAAATCTTACCCAAACCTCCTCCTTCAGATTCCGAAGACAGAGAAGATCAAGACGACGACCCAACAGACACGCCGCCCCCACCCCCAGAGGGAGAGCCGGACGATGAAGAGTCCGACTTGCAGCTTCCGCCTCCACCGGAGCCTGATGACCAAATGGACGACGAAGATCCGGAAGATGAACCCGACGATCCAGAGCCGGAGGATGAGGAAGATGACACCTTTGATGTAGATGCCATGCTCGAACAAGTAGAGCAGCGTTCGCAGGAATATCAGGAACTACTCGACGAACGTCGTCGCCGTCTTCAGCGGCAGGAAAGCGCCAGGGATTGGTAACCATGAGATACCGCCTATACCTATTATTATTTGCCTGCAGTCTATGCGTGATCCCGTTGCAGGCCGAACAACAACTGCTTCGTATGGAAGCTGAACTAACCTATGACGAAATCTTTCTCGGCGAACCGACATATTTGACTCTGCACGTCCATGGATACCAACCCTCATTTGGAGAGCCCGATCTCAGCGCTATGCCAGCAGACATTGAGCTCCTCGGACAGCAAGACCGTTCCCAGCAAATCGTAAGAATCGTCAATGGCGTGCAGCAGGTAACACGCTTTACCGGGCGAACCTTTACCTATCGCATCTTGCCGCATGAAACGGGAACCTTTGCTATAGGACCGATCATACTAGAGGCCCCTGATGGCAACCCAATCCCCGTGAATACGCCCACGCTGGAAGTAAAATCGATTCCCATCCAATCTTACGTAGAGCTATGGGTATCTGCCCCTACCAACACGGTGATCGTCGACGAAGAATTCGACGTAACGCTCTTTGTACGCATCCGCAAGTTACCGCCCCCCTTCCGTGCGCATAGCCCGATGCATACGGTTCCACATCTACGCATTCCCTACTTGGACCTCCACCCCGGCGAGGGACTCAAAAGCGAGAACATTACGCAATTATTGCAGCGTATCTTAGTCCGCGAAGGCGAATCCTTTCGCATCAATGATCGTGTCGTAGGCCGGGATCCCTTTGGAGGGATTTTCGGCAGGGAAGAAAGAGCGCGCTTTCGCCTACCACGCGTAACAGATCCTGATGATAACCATTACTTTCGCTACGAGCTAAAGAGTCGATGGTCAGCAGACCGGGAAGGGGATTACACCTTCGGTCCCGTTCGTTTCCACGGCAATATCATCACGCAAGTAGAACCCGACGGGAATGCCGCACAGTCCGAGATCTACGCCATCGGCGATCCGGTAACCGTGCAAGTCCGCAACCCACCAAGAACAGGGCGTCCTCCGACCTTCATCGGCGCATCTGGAAGCCGCTTCAGCATGGAAACGTCTCTAGACACGCAAATATGCCAGGCGGGAGATCCCGTCACACTCACCATCGACATAACAGGCGATGGTTCTGCCAATCGCATAAGATCCCCACGCCCCGAAACCCTTGCGAGCCTTGAGGCAGATTTTCGCATCCAGCCGGAGCCCATAAGAACTTCATCTATCTCAGGAGGAAGACGATTCGAATATTTGATCCGGCCTCGTCAGGCAGGCACCTGGGAAATCCCCCCACTCGAAATAGCCTATTTCGATCTAGAAAGTCGCTCTTACGTAACGGTACAAAGCGACCCCCTTCCCATTCGCGTCACACCTTCCGAAGATCTAGAACATGAAATGATTTCGGGATTGCCCATACGGGCTCAAGCGCGCCATCGCTTCACCGCACCTCCGGGCGATCTACCCCCTGCTCCTTTCGGGGTGCGCAGCATGGACACGGCACGATTTTTCATACCAGCTCTGCATATACCCCTATTGCTGCTCGGCCCCTTGGTCTTTCTGCTGGCATGTATCAAACAATGGGTTCCCAAGCACATTCCGGCAATACAGGCATACATGCAACGCAAACGCGCATTTGATAACGCGATGCAGCAATTACAGAGAAGCGATTGTGATACCGTTACCATATTGCGTACCTATCTAACGACAACCTTGACGCAGTCATTTGCAAGAGGAGACACTGAAGCAATGCGACAGGATTTGCAGCGGCTGGGACTGGCGGCATCCGACATCGAAACCGTAATCGAAATCCTCACAGAGACTGCATATGCGGGTCAAAACAAAACGGATGCAGCGCACATCAAAAAGATCATCGATTCCCTTGCACGTGCGCAACGCGCGCGAAAAATGCCCTTCTATAAACACATGCTTGGAAAACTGGGAGTTGGCTTTATGATCATGCTGACCACGGGGCTGACATGTTTAGCACAGGCAGATCAGATCGCTCGGTTTGAAGAACGCCGCTCGAACCTGCTCCTGCTGCGTGCACAAACGCCAGAAGAATTCATAGCCGTTGCCCATGCTCTTGCAGATCGAATTGATCAAGGGAATTACCATCCGGTTGTGCTGTATAATTTGGGAACCGCTTTGTTATTGGCCGAACAACCCAGCTTAGCCTTACCCTTGCTCCAATGGGCTGAGCGGCGAGGGGCCAACACGTGGAGCACACGCCGAAACATGCTGATTGCACAACGCAACCTCACAAACGACCCAACGGCTCAACTCCCTTGGATTCGTAGTATCCTGTTCTGGCATTACCGCACATCCATTCCAAACCGCATTACCATTGCCACGAGTTTATTCTCACTGCTTTGGCTGTGGATAACCATCCGGCGTCGATACCGACATATAAACTGGTTCATCCTGCCGACCATGGGTATGCTCCTGCTCCTTGCCATCAGCATCGTAGCATCACTGTATGCCGAACATCAAAGTCGACAAGATTGGCAACTCCAGCGCAGACAAATACAACGGATCTATGCATTGCATCATGAGGAGAACGCCCTATGAACAAATACCCGTTCGCGAAACTCCTATTACTACTCACACTATGTTCCCTGTCTGCATATGGAAATGCACCTCCAGCCGTAGAGGCCCGATTATCTGTGAGTAATCCCTCTCCCTATCTAAAAGAGACCATTACGTTGACCCTGGAAATTATTACCCGTGATATCGATATTTCATCAAGGCCCGATCTGGCAAATCTTCCCGATCGCAATATCATGCGGATTCTCGGATCTTTTGAAGCGCTGGCCGTGCAACGAGAACGTGACGGCGACTATGAAGTCACACGCAGACGCTACCGCGCACAAGCTCGGCCCATGCAATCCTCCCGGATATCTTTACAACCCGTTGTCAGACTCACCTCGCGTCGACGCATACGCTCTTTCTTTGGTTCCACGATTGAAGAACGTCCCGTAACCTTACGCGTCCCGGAAGTCATAATTGACGTGCAACCACTACCGCCGGCACCTGACAATTTCTCTGGCGTAATCGGAAAGTTCGATATCGATATTGCTGCCGAACCATTGGAAATCCAGGCTGGAGATCTCGTAACCGTAAAGACCATTCTACAGGGGGATGGCTGGATCCCGGAAAATGCCATACCAACCATTGGGGCGTCTCCACAACTGCGTGCGTATCGCGTCAGGCCAACTACGGATCAAGATAGCAGAAGACGACACGTTTTCTCACAAACCGTCGTACCCATGGACGAAAGGGTGCAAGATATTCCTGCCCTATCATTCGTATGGTTCAACACGCAAACCGGCGAGTATCAGACCGACACATTCGGGCCGTTCGCTTTGCAGTATGTAGATAAAAAAAACGATTCACACCTTGAAGCAGGCGAGGAACTGACAGAACAAGACCTCATACCCGGCAGCAGAGGGTTGCGCCGGAGTCGCGTACAGCTATCCGATGCGGCGCGTGCCTATCTAGCTCCTGCCACCACAAGCAAATCCACCTTTACGATCCCCCCGACAGCCACCATACGTATTCTCGAAACTCACGCAAACTGGCTGCTCATCAACTACGATGGCAACCGTGGGTGGATCCCCGCCTCCTCTCTCGCCCCCTAGGTTGTAACTTCAATGTTTGAACACTTACTCGCTTACACTTACTCGATATTATGAGCACTGACTTTCGAGTAAGTGTAAACGATCAAGTGGTTCCGATTAAGTGTAAATAGTTTCGCGCCTGCATCATCTGGGCACCCAAAGTGCCCCTACTAGGTTGTAACTTCATTTTTAAACACAAGATGTTGTGGTTTTCCCAACGCAATATACACAATGAAGGCTTCCCAATTCGTTTGACGAGAACGGCGACGAGAACGGATTACGAGTAAGAAAATCGTTCACCGTTCTCGTCGCCGTTCTCGTTCAACCGAGTTCCCGGCACTTCGACACAAGTTACACCTGCGCATCATCTTCACCAACATCCTCACCTCTCCAAAACACCCCCCGTCAATCAGGTCCATTGGGTCAACAAGGCACAAAACCGCATTTACCCTTGAAGCCCCTAGCCGCCTCTTGTACTGTCATGCAAATTGGTTCAGCCCAAGGAGTTCGCAAACGCGAGGCGATGGATGCAGCCAAATGATCGCCACAAACCGTTTTGATAAACACAAAAAACATAATCTTGCGATCCGCCAAGAATGATAATAGCAGGGGAATACGTGCGAAAAGTTCCAAGCTTGCAACAAATCGGCACGACGATATGCGGTGATAATGCAGATGAAGTTATCCGCATCGAGCAGATCAGTCATACCTATGCAGGTGCAACATCCATGGCGCTTGACCATGTTACACTGAATATCGCGTGCGGAAGTTTCTTTGGATTACTGGGGCCAAACGGTGCTGGCAAAACAACATTAATCTCATTGATGACCGGCATTTTACCCCTGCAGTGCGGTGATGTACATATTCTGGGACGTACCCTGTCGCAGGAACGCGACAGCGTCCTGGCCCTGACCGGACTGGTACCGCAGGATTATGCCTTTTACCCGCGCCTGACCGGACAGGAAAACCTCCGTTTTTTTGCCGGAATCAACGGATTTCATGGCCCAAAGGCTGCCGAAAGAATGGAACGGGCAATCGCCATTTGCGGACTCGAGCAACATATACATCGTCTAGCAGGAGCTTACTCCGGAGGTTTGAAGCGACGATTAAATCTGGCAATCGGTCTGCTCAACGAACCACGTGTGTTATATCTCGACGAACCCACGGTAGGAATCGATGCCCGCTCACGCCGCTTTATTCTCGATGCCATCAAGACACTGAAAGCAGACGGAACTACAGTGATTTACACCTCTCACTACATGGAAGAGGTGCAACAACTCTGCGATACTGTCGCCATCATCGATCATGGTCGCGTCCTTGCGCATAAACCCATGTGCGAGTTGCTCCAATCGGAAACACATGCGATAGCACCTGCGCTAGAGAACGTCTATTTGCAGTTGATCGAGGAGGAGCCCCTGTCATGACTGGCGCAAAACTCTATACCGTGGCACGCAAGGAACTCTTGCTACTCAGCCGTGATCTCCACGGTTTGCTGCTGCTCTTCGTTATGCCGCTCGTCTTCATTCTCGTCATGTCGCTAGCAATGCAAGATCACTACGCATCTCGTTCCGGTGCTCCCTTGCAAGTCATGGTTGTCGATCATGCAAATTCTGCAACGGCAGCAGAACTGGTCGCGACAATGCAACGGAACCAAGGATACCATTTTGCGGTCGTTCCCCCCGGAGAACACGAGGCCGCCTTGGATGCTGCACGCCGTGGCAACATAGACCTGTTGATCGAAATTCTGCCGGAATTGAACGCTTTTGCAGAGTTGCAGGAAAGCGAGAACATCACGGATCAAGAGCCGGTCGTCGTAATGAAACTTCCCGCGCACACCTCTCGCCAACAGGAACATATCTTTGCTGGATTGCTACAAGAAGCACTTGGGCGCTTACGATTGACCACGCTGTTTGAGACACTTAACGCGCAAGATCTCGGCATCTCCTTGCCAAACGAGGAGGAAATGATGGGGGCTAGCGCCATAAGCACGACCTATCTCTACGGCAACGATCCAGCCAACGCACCATCGTCTGTGCAGCAAAATGTGCCAGCTTGGCTGATTTTCTCGATATTCTTTATTGTGGTACCCCTGTCCTACACCTTTATTCAGGAACGGCAACTAGGCACTTTGTATCGCATGCGCTCCATGCGTGTGAGCCCTGCTACACTCATGCTGGGAAAATGTGTTCCGTATTTCGGTGTAAATCAGATTCAAGTGGCACTGATGTTGCTGGCAGGGGTCTTTCTGGTCCCCTTGCTGGGTGGCGACCAACTGCAGCTCGGCACCAACTGGGGCAGCTTGATTATCATGTCAGCAGCGGTAAGTTGGGCAGCACTTGGTTATGCATTGCTGATTGCCGTCGTGGCTCGTACACCCGAGCAAGCGGTGACGCTCGGCGGCATGGGCAATATCATCTGGGCTGCCATTGGTGGCATTATGGTCCCCGCTTTCATTATGCCCCCCCGCATGCAAATGCTTTCACACCTCTCCCCCATGGCATGGGCATTAGAAGGTTTTCTCGATGTGCTACTGCGAAACGGCGGATGGACCATGATCCGTGACAATGTCGGACTACTGGGTTTATTCGGTCTGGCTTGCATGACAGGAGCTATGTATGTATACGCCCGCATGCGTTAGCATCACTACAACTTACAAGGATCCCACTTATGACGCAGGAACATGACGAACTGAAACTTGCACTAAAAAATATGATCGTCGTAGAATGCGACACGGACTGGCTGCCGGAAGATATTCCAGACGATATCGCATTGATCGGGGATGGTTTAGGCTTGGATTCACTCGACGCACTGGAAATCTGCGTCGCCGTACACAGGAAATATGGTGTGCGCATTGAAGCAGGACCTGATGTGCGCAAGGCATTACGTTCGATTCATGCGCTGGCAGACACGATCCTCGAGATGCAAGCCAAATCAAGCGAATAGCTTCGCTACAAATCTTTCAACCGGCGCCAAACAGATTGTTCCTGTTCTGCACAAGCACGAAGTAAGCGGTTAAGTAACGCTGTATCCATCGGCTCTCGCTCTTTACTCATTTTAGAGGCATGCAGCGCAAATTCCCGCCAAAGATCACCCGTCTGCGTCATCCGATCAGAGGCATCAAGTAAAAGATCGTTATGCAGAAGTTCGCCCGCTTCCTGTAAAAAGCAAGCGTAAAGGAATCGGAAACCTGCGCCGCCCGTACCAATTTCCTCCTGCATGCGAATAACATGTGCAAGAAAAAGGCGCAAACGGTGCGGGGTATCTCTGCGCTCGCGAGCCATGATATTGCGACCAAGATAGCGGATCCCGTGCAGCCCCAGCACGGGAAGCGGGGCAGCCGTCATAATACGCATGTTACGTATAACGGCTTCACGAACAGCCTTCGGATAGTCAATCGAAAGAGGAGGCACTACCGGATAGTAGAGCAAACCTTGAGGTGCCAAAGCACCACCAGTAAACCGCGCTTTCTCCAAATCCTTTTGCGCACACATATGCATAGTCTCGAACACCGGATCACTGACCCAATAGTTTCCGTTTTCACGTCCGACAACAAGCAAGTTGTGTGCATTGAAATGAAAACGCATTTCAGGCGGGAAGTACGGCAACCAAAAAGCGGAAGCTTGGATGCCCACGGGCTGCCCTTGATCCAAAAGCGCATCCAAACGACGAGTGCCCTCTGCTGCATGCCGGAAACGCTCCGTTTTCATACGAAAGCCAATACGCTTGCTCAAACCTCGCCGGATTGAACCTGGCGGCATGCGATAAGATATAAGCGGCTGGCCCGCGAGTTTGATCACCGGAAGATAGGCAAACGCCAGACTGGCCGAAAGCCCAAATGCCATCGGCTCAGACAACGAACAACCATGGTGCGTCAACAATGCTGACATTACCCCGCTCTCACAATGGGCAGACTGACGATGTCCAAAGGATTGGGCTGGCAACGTCATGGGCAGCACCTTTCCTGTGCGGGATCTAACCAAATATCCAGCGCTGCAGAATCAGGAACCCGACAAAGGTCTGCAACAGGTATACCTAGTGCTTCGCTGTAGCGGTTTAGCATACCGCTATCAAGCCTATCAAAGGCGGCAGGCCGAAAATGCCTGCGCACCCGCCATTGCCATAAACCAACAGCCTGAGCAAGCGAAGCCAGATCCATACGTTGCCGAAGCATATAATACTTCAGCGGAGATATGTTTCCTGCACGCGCATCTTCCCAAGCGCATCGTGTTTGCCGACGCTGATCATCCAATGCCAACATGGTGGCATCCGACTCAGCCTCCCACCCCGTCGACTGTACCTGTCGGTAGCGCCCTTCTGCGTCAGTAGCATAAAGTAACCGGGTATGCCCATAATACGTTGGGCTATTGTCCTGCGGAACGTGATCTGTTTTCATGCCTGGGCCATTTCTCCTGCCCCTGTTTATGTAGTCACGGGAACAACCCATGCAAGATCTTTGTTACAGTATGCCAGATTGTAATGCAAAGCATTTCCCTCTTGAAGCACCTCCCCGCCTCTTGTAGTGTCACATCCGCTGATCTTTCAAACACAGACCACCGATTATCAGGAGAACCAACATGAGTGATGCACGCGACGGACAAAGTTTCAAACCACAGTTCACCAAAGCCAAACCGGTCGTTGAACCGGGTGAATTCACCTTTGCCGCATCCCATTTCGATCACGGCCATATCTATGGTCAAATTGAGGGCCTTATCCAAGCTGGTGGTGTGCTCAAATACATTTACGATCCCACCCCCAACCGCATCGCTGACTTCATCAAGAGTCATCCTGAAGCAAAAGTTGTTACCCGCTTCGAAGATATCCTTGACGATAGCTCATTGCACATGGTCACTGCAGCAGCCATCCCCTGCGACCGCGGTCCCATAGGCATACGCGTCATGGAATCCGGCAAGGATTACTTTACAGACAAAAGTCCTTTCACCACCCTAGAACAATTAGCAGAAGCCCGCGAAGTAGTAAAAAGCACCGGACGCAAATATATGGTGTACTATTGCGAACGGTTAGGCAGCGAAGCAACCTGGCACGCAGGCGAAATTATCCGCGAAGGTGCTATTGGTCGCGTACTGCAAGTACTGAACCTGGCACCCCACAATCTAGCCGCATCTCGACGTCCGGAATGGTTTTTCGATAAAGAAAAATACGGCGGGATCCTTACCGATATCGGATCCCACCAGTTCGAACAGTTCTTGCATTTTACCGGTGCTAGCAACATGGAAATTCTCGCAGCTCGCGTAGACAATCTCGACAATCCCGAGTATTCCGGGCTCGAGGATTTTGGCGAAGCGCTACTCAAGTCACCGGACGGCGCTTCCTGTTATTGTCGTGTCGACTGGTTTAACCCTAAAGGCTCCAAAACCTGGGGCGATGGACGGACCTTTGTAATCGGGACAAAAGGATCCATCGAAATACGTAAGAATCATGACCTTGCCCGCGACACGGGTGGCAATCTCATTTTTCTAGTCGATGAGCAAGGCGAGCAGGAAATTCATTGCGCAGGGCAGGTCGGCCATCCCTACTTCCCGCGCCTAGTGCTTGATGTACTCAACCGGACTGAGAATGCCATGACGCAGGAACATGCCTTCAAGGCCGCTGAAATTTCCATGAAGGCTCAAGCTATAGCTGACGCCCAACGTTAAGGCCTACAACCCTAACGCAAGGCTACGGCTAATCGCGGTCTATTTATCGTCAAACCGTACCGGCCCCTCGTGCTTGGGCACGGCAATAATGGCGTAAGGCGCGGTTAGTGCCATGGTCACCATATCATCGGGCCCTGGTGACGTGTAACGAAGGGTCGCAACCAAGGTATCTCCTTCGTAGTCAACATTAGCAAACGCCACAGCATGACCGCCCGTAGAGCGCATCCCGATCGTAACGGCAAGAACCGTTTCCTTTGAAAAGTCAACTTCAGGCGGCTCTGGTTCTACGGTCTTTCCATTCACGTATTCAAACACGGCATTATGACGCCGCCACCACTCATGCCACGCATCTTCAGATTGAAACACTTCCTGGGTGGCCTCCTCAATACGAGAATTCGCGCCTTGTGAGATAACACGCCAAGGTAGCGACGCAGCCTTTTCCGTGCCATTTGTCTCACCCAAAACGCAACCAATTGCAAAGGAAAACACCGCCACCATCAACGGCACATATAAATTTTCCATAAACACCTCCTATTCAATCCTGCAACTTCACCGCTCACACACATGCCCATAAACTCACACACAATTCGCAAGTTGTCGAGTAGACATGTATTACTTCCCTCTTTCAGGTTGTCAGGCCTTATCCGATCCCATCAGGAAGACATAAGGGTCTCCCAAGTTCATCAAACATGAGGAACGTGCCGCTTACCGTTTGCGTGGCACACGCTGTTGCCTTCCAGCAAGAGAAAACTGTCGGCCCCGCCAATAAGATGTTTTCGGGGCTCAATCCCTTCACGTCCATATATGTATAAGATTTGCGTTTGCATACGCAATTCTGTTTGTCACGCAATAGCACAATCTGATAAAGAAAGCACAAATTATAAATTTTGTAAGCACCATTCGATCACAACACAAAAGAAAGAAAAGTCTGAAAACATGAAAAACATTCAAATGTTTACCGTTTGTCCCTCTGTGCCTGAAAAACTGCGTTTCCTGGAAACACTATCCAACAATCTGTGGTGGTGCTGGGAAGATCAAGCCTCTAACCTATTCCGCAGAATCGACCCGCAAGTCTGGAAAAATGTTGATAACAACCCGATTAAGCTATTATCAGAGGTTCCACAGAGTCGCCTTGAAGCCCTTGCCAATGACGAAGCATTTCTGGCGCAACTCGAACAAGTCAAAGAGCGCTTCGAAGAGGATATGGCAACCAATGGCAAAGGCGCAGAAAAACCGCACGTCTGCTATTTCTCGCTCGAGTATGGCATCCACGAAACCCTGCGCATATACTCCGGCGGACTGGGAGCTCTCGCCGGGGATCATCTGAAATCCGCATCGGACTTGCGCGTGCCGCTGGCAGCCGTCGGACTCATGTACCGCCAAGGATATTTTCGGCAGTACTTGGATAGTGATGGATTACAGCAAGAATCCTATCCGGAAAATGAAGTACATATGATGCCCATTGAGAAGGTGACGGATGCGGAGGGCAATGACTTGATGGTTTCCATTCAATTGCCCGAGGGGCCTCTCCATGCAGCTATCTGGAAACTACAAGTTGGCCGCATACCGCTCTACCTTTTAGATGCCAACGTGCCGTCTAATTCGCATGAATTCCGCGGTATTACTTCACAGTTATACGGCGGCGACAAACAAAACCGGCTGCGTCAGGAATTGCTGTTAGGCATTGGAGGCTTTCATGCGCTGCTGGCAATGGGCATCGAACCAGCCGTGTGCCACATGAACGAGGGGCATGCAGCTTTTCTTAGTATGGCACGCCTAGAACACCTTACCAAGGCACATGGTTGCTCTATCGCACAGGCGCTGGAAATTGTACCTCGTACAAGCGTATTCACCACACACACGCCCGTGCCTGCTGGCAATGAATACTTCTCCGTTGACTTGTTGCGCCCCCATTTGGAAGCCGTGCTCAAAAACACCGGATTACACATTGACGATATGCTACATTTGGCCAATCCCGCTGATCAGCCCATGGGACACGAAGCATCCATGACCGTACTCGGATTGCGTTGCGCCAAGTACGCCAATGGCGTAAGCAAATTGCATGGGGAAGTGGCGCGCGAAATGTGGGCACACTTATGGCCCCAGAAAGCGATCGACGAAGTCCCAATCAAACATATCACCAATGGTGTCCATTTACCAACCTGGCTATCTTCACAAAATGTCGACTTGTTTGACCGTTACATTGGCCCCGGCTGGCGCAAGGATCCATCCGCCAAAGAAACCATCGCTGCCGTCGACCAAATCCCGGACGAAGAGCTTTGGCGATCGCACGAACTGGGACGCTCCCGCTTGATTCGCGCAGCTCGAGCCCATGCCGAACAGCAATACCAGGCACGTAATGCGACACGGATTGAAATTGCCCAAGCCAAATCCATCCTGGATCACGATGCGCTCACCATCGGATTCGCGAGGCGTTTTGCAACATACAAACGCGGAGCACTCTTACTGCAAAACCTGGAACGATTTGAAGCACTTTTAATGGACGAAGATCGCCCCGTACAATTTCTTTTCGCGGGTAAAGCGCACCCACACGACCATGAAGGCAAAGAGTTAATCCGCCGGCTGGTACACTTCGCGCGTAATCCGAAAGTGCGCCGGCACATCGTCTTTCTCGAAAACTACAACATGGGAGTCGCACGCCGACTCGTGCAAGGGGTTGATGTATGGCTGAACACGCCGCGCCGTCCTATGGAAGCGAGCGGAACATCCGGCATGAAAGCCGCCGTGAATGGTGCCATCAACGCCAGCATTCTTGATGGCTGGTGGTGCGAGGGCTACACCCCGGACACCGGCTGGGCCATCGGCGACGGCAATGTATATGAAGATCCCGACTTCCAGGATACGGTCGAGTCCCAAGCCCTTTACAACTTACTGGAAAACGATATTATTCCGCTCTTTTATGATCGGCCCGAGGGCTACTTGCCACGCCCTTGGGTTACCATGATGCGCCACTCCATCAAAATGGCGCTCGGACAATTCTCAAGCCACCGTATGGTGAGTGAATACAACGACAACTTTTACCAGCATGCCGCATCGGCATATCATGCATTGCTGGCAGACAAGGCAAAACTCGCAGAAGAGCGCGTAAAGCAGCACGCACGCCTACGGGCCGAATGGAAGCATGTATCGCTCACGCGCCCCATTCACCAGAATGGGGATTTGGGCAAACTGCACGTGAACGACTCGTTTAAGATCAGCACCGATGTCCACCTCGGTGCTCTTAAACCCGAAGAAGTCGATGTAGAAGTATTTCATGGTGTTGTTAATTCTGAAAACCGCATCGTCGATGGGCAGTCAGATATTATCATGAAAGGGAAACCCTTGGGCAATGGCGTCTATCGTTACGAGCATGAGTTGACCTGCACACAAACAGGGCGCTATGCCTTTACTACCCGCATTACCCCGAAGGGCAATGAGTGGGATCACGCTATGCCTGGATTCACAACCTGGGCTCAATAGGGAGAAAAGCCATGCTACCGATCCGCAAAAGACGCAAGCGCAGCAAGCCCCGGATTCTGATTGTCACACCGGAAATCACGTACCTTCCGCAAGGCATGGGCAATATGGCCAACCGCATGACCGCAAAAGCGGGTGGGCTTGCCGACGTTTCGTCATCATTGGTAGCAGCATTATACGACCTTGGAGCAGACGTCCATGTCGCCCTGCCCCATTACCGGCGCATGTTCAACATCGATGCCGCCAACCTGATCAGCGATGAAATCCGTGCCTACATGAGCAAATTATCCCGCGCACGGATTCATCTCGCCGAGGATCGCTGCTTCTATTATCGCGATAGCGTGTATGGCAACGATGAATGGACGAACGTGAATGTAGCACTCGCTTTTCAACGAGAAGTCATCAACAACATCATTCCCTCCGTGGATCCCGACCTTATCCATTGTAATGACTGGATGACAGGCCTCATTCCGGCTGTCACAAGGCGTTTAAACATTCCGTCCTTGTTTACCGTACATAACATCCACACCTACAAACTGACACTGCAACGAATTGAAGATGCAGGCATCGACGCCGCCAATTTCTGGAAATACCTATTCTTCTCATGGCCACCGTATGATTACGAATCCACCCGGTCTTGCAATCCCATTGATTTGCTTGCCAGTGGTATTTTTGCCGGACATTACATCAACACCGTAAGCCCCACATTCCTGCAAGAAATTGCCCAGGGCCAGCACAGCTTTGTCCCTGAAAACATCCGCTACGAAATAACCCAGAAATTACATAACAAATGTGCCGTCGGCATCCTCAATGCCCCCGATCCATCCAACAATCCTGCAACCGACACATTGTTGGCGCGAACCTACACACCCGGAACACACGCCGACGGCAAAGCCATCAACAAAGCGGCCCTTCAAGAAAGATGTGGATTAACGTTAGACCCACAGGCCCCGATTCTGTTCTGGCCCTCGCGACTCGACCCCGTACAAAAAGGCTGCCAACTATTTGCAGACATTCTTTATCGTGTCGTCAACCAGTACTGGAAAGATGGACTGCAGGTGGCAATTGTCGCCAATGGCGCCTATCAAAACGTATTTCATCGTATCGTCAGCCAGCATGATTTTCATGGTCGTGTTGCTGTATGCGACTTTTCAGAAAAACTCTCCCGGCTAGGCTATGCCGGATCCGACTTCATGCTCATTCCCTCTTTGTTTGAACCATGTGGTCTTCCACAAATGATTAGTAGCATTTACGGTTCCCTGCCGATTGCGCGAGATACGGGCGGTTTGCATGACACCGTCACGCACTTGAACGTATCCCGAAACCATGGCAACGGGTTCATCTTCGAGACATACGATAGCAACGGGCTCGCATGGGCAATCGATCAGGCAATGGAATTCTACCGTTTGCCCGCCACCACAAAAGAAACGCAAATACAGCGCATTATGGAAGAAAGCGTGCATCGCTTCAGTCACAATGAGACCGCCAAGCATTACTTCCAGATCTATGAACGCATGCTAGAACGCCCGCTTGTTAAAGCATTCTAGATCGCCTCTGGCACAGGCAACAGACTGATTATCAATGTCCAACGGGGCGTCCCCTCATACGGCCCACCTAAACCATGCCAACTATAGCAGGTTCAAATCCGTTGCATCACGGACGCACGGGAATGCGCCCTTCTCCCAGGTTACGTTGAAATGCAGGACATGGAGGGCGGCAGTCCTCTGCCGCCGCCGAAGCGGCCTCTAGCTGTCGCATCCCGCACCCTTCCCCCTTAAAAGTTCAACGTTCGAAGTTCGAAGTTCAACGTTCAACGTTCGAAGTTCAACGTTCGAAGTTCAAAAACCTCCCCCCCATCCTTCCCCCTTCTGCGTCATTCTGCGTGGTCTGTGGTTCCCCTCCCCCAAAGCCCATCAGCCTCCGGCCTCTGGCTGTCGCATCCCTCCCCTTGCCCACATTTTTTCAGCTTTTCCGCATTTTAGCTTTTCAGCATTTTCCCCATCCCCTACTCTTCCCTTTATGCAAAACACCCCCAAAGGACTGCGCCTGCACATTGGCATATTCGGACGACGCAATGTCGGCAAATCATCGCTCATCAATGCCATCACGCAGCAACAAACCGCCATTGTTTCCGACACACCCGGCACGACGACCGACCCCGTCGAAAAGCCCATGGAACTGCTGCCGATTGGTCCCGTACTCTTTATCGATACCGCTGGTTTAGACGATGTCGGCGCACTTGGAAAACAACGCATTAAAAAATCACAAAAAATACTCGATCGCACCGATCTGGCCATCATTGTCACAGATTATGATGCAGCATGGGGCGAATTCGAGCAAAAGCTCGCCGCAGAATGCTTGCAACGAAACATTCCCACCCTCGCCGTCTTCAACAAATCCGATTGCAGACCACAGACCACAGACCACAGACTACAGACCCATGCTTCGCTTCCAGCTTCGCAGGGCACGACCACAGACCTTCCCATATCCCCCGACACCCGACACCCGACACCCCCCATCAACCCACTCGTCCTCAGAAGCTTTAGCGAAGGAGGATCAACCACCAACCATCAACCACCCATCCACGTCTCCGCACACGATCCCGAAGCATGCCGGCGCATCGTCCGCGATGCCCTCATCCCCATCTTGCCGGAAGAATATTTACAGCAGCCCGCCATTGCTGGGGACCTTGTACGCCCCGGCGAGCTCGTCGTCCTCGTCGTACCGATCGACCTCGAGGCACCACGCGGACGCCTCATCCTCCCGCAAGTACAAACCATCCGCGATTTACTCGATCACGATGCTTGTGCCCTAGTTACCAAAGAACGCGAACTCCGGGCACTGCTCGAAAAACTACGCGAACCTCCCGCTTTGGTCGTAACCGATTCCCAAGCCTTTCTCAAAGTCGATGCCGATACGCCGCCCGACGTACGGCTTACATCCTTCTCGATTCTGTTCGCCCGTTTAAAAGGCGATCTCACCACGTTTGTCAAAGGAGCAGAAACTATCGATCAACTGCATCCCAGTGACCGCATTCTCATTGCCGAAGCCTGCACCCATCATCAAATTGGCGACGATATTGGCCGCACCAAAATTCCGCGTTGGCTTTCGCAATACGTAGGCGGCGCCCTGCAAATCGATCACGTACAAGGTTCAGACTTTCCCGACGATGTTTCTCCCTACAAACTCGTCATCCACTGTGGGTCCTGCACCTTTAACCGACGCCACCTCCTGACGCGCATTACACGTTGCGAAGCCGCCGGCGTCCCCATCACCAACTACGGCATCACCATTGCCAAATCACTTGGCATCCTCAACCGTGCCCTAAGCCCCTTCCCGGAATTACACGGCCGACGCTAAACATCAGCGTTCATCCCGCATTCTCCGCCACGCGCTTTCGCCCAAAAATCGCAAAAAACACCAACACTTCCACTTTCACTTGCAACCGATAACCAAACAATGCAGGATAATTTCTCTGCAAATCAACACAACCCAAGGAATATACATCATGAATCAAAAATTACTTCAGCGTGTGGGTATGGCACCCGGCGTCCCCGGCTTTGAATGCAATATCCAGAATATTGCCACCGAAGTCCTGCAGGAATGCTGCGATGAGGTACAAAAAGACAACATCGGCAACGTAATCGGAATCCGCAAAGCAATCAATCCGGTACAATACAATGGACGTACACCGCGCCTCATGTTTGCTGCACACGCAGACGAAGTTGGCATGATGGTCAAACACATCAATAGCAACGGCTATATTCACTTTATCCAGATGGGTGGATTAGGTGCACATGTCGCACAATCCCAACGCGTCATCATTCATGGCAAAGAATCCGTACGCGGTGTTGTCGTACCCAAAGGCGGTGATACCCCCCCGAAACTGGATGACCTTCTCATCGACACCGGTCTCCCCAAAGAAGAGCTCGAAAAACGCGTGCGCCCCGGCGATGTCATCACCTTCGAAAGCGATGTATCCATCCTCAATGACAAAATGTGGGTCGGCCGTAATTTCGACAACCGTATTGGCACCTATTGTCTGCTAGAGGCCATGCGTAATGTTGGCGACACACAGGTAGACGTATATGCCTGTAGCACCGTGCAAGAAGAAGTCGGCTTGCGTGGCGCAAGACCCTGTGCCTTCTTTGTTGAGCCCGATATTGGCATCGCCATCGACGGCAGCATGGCGCGTGCAGCCTATGTTGATGAAAAAGATAACCTGTGCGAGCCTGGACAGGGAACAGGCATCTACGTAATCGACAAACTCACCATCGGCCATCCGCGTTTGGTACAATACCTCTGCGATCTCTGCGATACGCATAACATTCCCTACCAACGCAACATTGGTGGAGGGACGGATGCCGCCGCCATCCAGCAATCACGCGGCAGCGTCATTGCCACCACGGTCGGTGCACCCGTACGTTACATGCATTCCACTGTGCAGCTCTGTCATGCCGATGACATGGATGCCACCGTCGATTTGCTCGTCAAATTCATGGAAAGCGCGCACACATTTCTCGCCGAACGATGAAAATTACACGAATTCACACCACCCCCATACGGATCCCGCTAACATGCTTTTTCTACAACAGCACGCACGCGGGCACGAAACGGGAATGGAATGGACGGCTCAGCCGGATTTCTCCGAAACGCCCCAACCCCATTCTCGAATATGTTCTCGTGCATGTGGAAACCGATGCAGGCTTGAAGGGCCTCGGAGAAGCGCCTGCCGATATCGGGTTCTTCGGACAAACCATCGAGCAAATCCAAGTGGCGATCGATGATTACATGGGCCCGCAGCTTACAGGCAAAAATCCGCTCGAAATTGAGGCCTGTATGGACCTCATCGATTATCGCGAAAACAGCAGTGCCAAATCCGGCATTGACCTCGCGCTCCACGATCTAGCCGCTAAAGCCACCGGACTCTCTGTGAGTGAAATGCTCGGTGGTGTAAAACGCGATCGCATCCCTGTTGCCATCGAAATTGCCGGGGGGGCCCCCGAAGACATGGCCAACGAATGCCGCAAATACATGAAAATGCATGTTCGGGCCTTTAAACCCAAAATCGGTTCGATTCCAGAAAAGGATATCGAGCGTTTACAAGCCATCCGCGACACGGTAGGACCAGATGTGTCCTTGCGGGCCGACGCCAATCGCGGGTACAGCCCCGATGAGGCCATCCACTTTTGCCGTCTGCTCGAGAAAACCAACATCAATCTTGAACTGCTCGAGCAACCCTGCGATGCATGGGATCTGCCCGGCATGGCAAGAGTTTGCCAGGAAGTGGAACTGCCCATCGAAGCCGACGAAAGCTGCTTTGGACCACATGACGCCGAAGCTGTGATACGCGCCAAGGCGGCGGATGTACTCAATATAAAGATTGGCAAGGCCGGCGGACTTGCTCCCGCCATGCGGATCGCTCACATTGCCCGTGAAGCCGGCCTGCAATGTGTAATCGGAACCGCGTTTGGCACCGGCGTAAAAATTGCCGCTAAACTGCATATGGCCGCAGCCATTGGCGACTTCAGTGGCGCTGTTGAATTCACCGAATTGGGCCTGCATGGCCCCCTGCTGAAAGGCGAACTCGACCAGCAACTGGCCTTGCCCCTGGCAGAAGATGGCTGCATGCCTGTCCCGCAGGGCCTCGGACTCGGCATCGAACTCGACCCCGACCAGATCGCCGCCATAGCCCTCCCCACAGGAAAAAATGGGAGTGTGTAATTATGGCTTATATGTACTTGGCAATTGGATATTTGCTAGGTTGTAACTTCAGTTGTTTTTTGGAGGGCGGCAGTCCTCTGCCGCCGGGATTCGTCGCGGTGGTTGGAAGACGGACGCACAGGAGTCCCTCCAGCAAATATATCCCTCAAAAAGTTTCTCCACATCATCTTATCACCCCGAATATACCATTAACCTCTAATTCTGTACAACAAGGAGCAAATCATGCCTGAACAACAAATCCCCCTCGCCACCATCGCTGGACAACAAATATTCGCAGACGGCGTTTTACCCGAATGCAAACTCAACCTCACGACCCGCAAAGACACCACCGACGGCATTGCCTATCTGACATTCGAACTCCAATCCGAGACGCCCGTGCGTCCTGACCCCATAACCCTCTACTGGGAAATGCCCACCATCGACATGCATCACCGCACCAGTACCGATCGAAAAACCCAACTTTGCGGTATGGGCCGCCCCCGTATCAAGAGCAGCGCCGCACAGAATGCGCCCGTCTGGAGCATGTTTGACTATGCCGGCACCAACGTCCTCACCTTCGCGGTTGCCGACGCCATCAACACCTGCGAACTCAGCGATCAACATGCCGAGGAAACGGCCAACCTTACCTGTCGCATCCAATTATTTGTAGATCCCGTCCCCCCGCTGACCCATTACAAAACCACGATCCGCTTCGATTCCCGCAAGCTACCATACGAACATATTCTGCGGGAGGTATCCGACTGGTGGGCAGGCCTGCCCAGCCTTACCCCCTCGCCCGTACCGGAGCATGCCCGTTTGCCGATGTATTCGAGCTGGTACAGTTTCCACCTTGGCATCACCCCGGATGCCATCGAAAAGCAATGCCAGCTTGCCAAGGCATTGGGCATGGATTCTGTTATCGTAGACGATGGCTGGCAAACCGAAGACAATGAGCGCGGTTATGCTTATTGCGGCGACTGGCAGCCTGCCCCTGGCAAGTTTCCCGACTTCCGTGCGCATGTAGATCGCGTACACGCCCTCGGCATGAAATATCTCCTCTGGTACAGTGTACCATTCGTCGGCATCTATACGGAGGCCTACAAACGCTTTAAGGACAAATTCCTCGATTCCGATCCCGAAGGCAAAAAAAAGTGGTTCATCCTCGACCCACGCTTCCCCGATGTACGAGAATACCTCATTAACATCTACGAAAATGCTTTGCGCGAATACGACCTCGATGGATTCAAGTTAGACTTCGTCGATTGCTTTAATACCCGCGAAGAGACCAAAGATGCATTTGGTAATGGACGAGACTTCCAGTCCGTACCCGAAGCAGCCGATAAGCTGCTCACGGATATCAGTAAGCGGTTACGCGCCATCAAATCCGACGTCATGATCGAATTTCGCCAAAGTTACATTGGGCCTGCTATGCGTAAATATGGCAATATTTTCCGCGTGGGTGACGAACCCAATCATGCCGCAGGCAATCGTGTTGGCTCCATGCTGTTACGAACCCTCAGTGGCAACACCGCCATCCACTCCGACATGGTCATGTGGCACCCGCAGGATTCCGTCGAAAGTGCGGCCATGCAACTCTTGCATGCCGCCTTTACGGTCCCCCAGATTTCCGTATTGCTCGACGAAATTCCTGCATCCCATGTGGCCATGATCCGTCGATATCTGTCATTCTGGCGCGAACATCGCGATGTTCTGCTCGACGGCACCATTCACCCCTTGCAACCACAACACGATTATCCCGTTGTGATCAGCCAGACAGATACCAAAATTGCTGCCGCGGCCTATGCCAATGGTTTTGTGCCCCTGCCCGATGCAACGCAACGCGAGATCATCCTGATGAATGGAACCTTTGAACATCGGCTCGTTCTTGAATTGCCCGTCGATGCCGGAACACGCACGCTAACCGTCTGGTCCTGCACGGGCGAACGCCTCCGCCAGGAAACGCTAAACTTGCGTGCAGGCGTTCATGCAATTGACTTGCCCCCCGCCGCCACCGTCCTGTTGAAAGGTAAAAAGTAGAACGTTAGATGTAAAACCTTGGGCTGCCAAGATGATGCAGGCGTGAAACTACGTACACTTAATCGGGCACACTTAATCGTTTACACTTACTCGAAAGTCAGTGCGCATAATGTCGAGTAAGTGTAGGCGAGTAAGTGTAGGGTGGAGTAAGTGTGCAAACAACTGAAGTTACAGCTTAGGCTCGGCGCCGATCGCGCTCGGATGATGCGGATGTGTAACTGGTGTCGAAGTGTTGGGAGTCTGGTTTACGAGAACGGCGACGAGATCGGATTACGAGTCGGCAAAATAAATCGTTT
>SKVN01000008.1 GCA_007129405.1 Kiritimatiellia bacterium | reverse complement strand
TTTCTTCATGCAATAACTCCCTTTTCTATAATTCAATTCTCTCACAACGAAAACGTGTGCCTTTTTTACCACACGAATTGACATCATATCAGCTCGCGCACCATGATGCAAATGGTAATCCAAGCCCTATTCTGTTTAAAGCGAAAACGCCAGCGCGTTTTCAAAAATCCTGTAGTCGGTGGGGTGTACCGAGAAGCAGCGTCTTCAAGGAAGGCGAAGCACTTCATACAAGCTATTTTGCAGATACTAGCGCTGCATCCTGAATCCTGAATGCCCCCGTTTGCTTATCATCGGATCACAACGCAGGGTTACAAGCATGCCAACGTAGCCATCACCGAGGGAATGGAGCGCAGTAAAATTCCGTCCGTGTGCATGGCATAGTTGTGCGTTTCATTTGGCTAAAACCATAAGCGAATAACCACCCAGCACTCGAACTGCCAAATCCTTATTTAACGAAAATGCAATCTTTCTTGGGATTGCTAACAAGTTCGATTTCCAGCCTCTATCCGGCAATTCAAGAGAACCTGCCGTATAAAAATAATCTAAAATGGTGTATCCCGTATCCTTCAATGTCTCCAAGGCTGTTTCCTTTGTGAAATAGTGAATATGTCCAACTGATTTTCTCCCTTTTAGAATGGGAGAAGAACGGAAGACTGTTTGAACGGACAAATCAAGCGGAATGTGGAATATTTTGTATTCAGCTTTTTCCTTTAATTTTCTCAGAAAACCAAAATAATCCTCCACATGCTCAATAACGTCTATTGCCATCACAATATCAAAATGTGCAATATCGTCTTTGAGCAAGTCTGCAAGCCGAAATGTCAAATTCGCTTTTGACTTCTTACTGCACAATTCAAATGCGCGAGAAGATATTTCATATCCAATGAAATCTCGATCAACATACATAGCTGATAGTTGGTTCAGAATTTCCCCCGCTCCACACCCGACTTCACAAATGGTTCTTGGGGCCAGAGCATTCTTCTTGATGATATTATTGATCTGCCTTGCCTTCCATGGCGAGTCTTCTGCATGCCAACCAGGATTGTTGCAAAGGTACGTCCCATCTTCGTAAATTTGTGTCATCAGGTACTCCTTAGCTTCCAATCGAAGATTGTTTGAGCAGATGAGTCAAACAATTTTTTGCGGGTCTGCAACTTGTTTGCGCATATTCGGGATAGGGAGGGCTCTCGCAAGCCCCCTCAGCCCACAACACCTAGCCCCCCGACTCTACCGGAGGTCGGAGGATCACGAACCATAGCCTTTCCATTCATCAGATTCTGTGCAGCATAAGGTATATCCAGCGAAGCGAAATAGCGAGCGGGAAGTGCGCCCCCCCAGCACCGTCATGCACCCAGCTTCCGTTTCCAGGATAAATCCAGCTTGCATGCCAAGCTAGGAGCAAACATAATGGACTCCCTACTTCATACCCTCGTAGCTCAGCTGGATAGAGCAGCGGACTTCTAAAGCAAACAGGCACTTTTATCCTGAATCGACTCACGTCATCTACAGTGCGCAAAGCACTAGACATAAGAGATTTGCAGACATTTGAAGTTAATCCTGAATCATCCCGAATACGCTCATTTTACGCCATCGGGTTACAACTCAGGGTTACAAGTTTCGCGAACGTCGAGGCTGTGGGTTCGGCGCGCTAGCGTCGATACCCACCAGCCTCTTGTTGGCCCATTTGTTTCATGCCTGTAATGCTTCAATGACAGCTTCCGGTCGCTTTTCCACGACACGCAAAAGAGCCTTTGCCGGGCCTTCGGGCTCTCTTCGCCCCTGTTCCCAGTTTTGCAGGGTTGACTTGCTGACGCCAATCATCAGAGAGAACTGAGATTGGGATACATGGAGCCTGTTGCGGATGCGTTTTACATCCACGGGACGAAATCGAAAAACACGGGAAGGCCTGACTAGGCCTTTCCGTATCTTTCCAGCTTCCTCAATACTCTCAATCAATTCGTCGAACAATTCTTTCTTCATCACATATTCTCCTCAACCATAGCTTTAAGAATCTTGATCTCCTTGGCCGATAGGTCCGCTTTCTCTGTCTTGCCATAGGCAAGGAGTAGAAATATCTCGCTGTCGGCCACGTACCAGTAGTATATCACTCTGATGCCACCGCGCTTCCCGCCTGATGCGGACCGCCAGCGAATCTTCCGAAGGCCGCCGCTTCCCTTTATCAGATCGCCAGCGGCAGGATTGAAGATCAATTCCTGCTGGAGCTCACGATAGGCTTCATCCGAAATCAGCCTGCCGATCTGCCGAGTGAATACACTGGTTTCTTTGAATACCATCACGCCAGAAATATGCGCCATTGGCGCATAGATGTCAATGGTCTATTTTCAGGGGCCAACGTGTGCCTAACCCGCTGAGGGGAGTTGTATTCAACTTCCCCTAGTAGGGTGTTCGAGATTCTCTGGATTTCTGGTTTGTGTTTGAAATTTCGCGAAGCCTTCGGCTTCTTGAATAGTCCGAATTCAATGTAGTTTGCTTTCTGGTCGTCGCCAAGGCAATCTTGATTGCGTGTCGCAATCAAAAAATACTCTCAAATCATTTCGGGGAGGGCGGTGGTTTCAAGTATCTCTTTCGGTTTCGTGGTAGCAAGTCGGATTCAGGGTAAATCAAATCTCATAGCCGTTGCCGTCGGTAGTGCTGTGACTGTTAGTAGAAATGTCGGTTGCGGAGTTTCCAGGATAAATCCAGCTTGCATGCCAAGCTAGGAGCAAACATAATGGACTCCCTACTTCATACCCTCGTAGCTCAGCTGGATAGAGCAGCGGACTTCTAATCCGCAGGTCGCAGGTTCGAATCCTGCCGAGGGTGCCACTTTTATCCGCGGGCAACCGTTGCGATGACAACCCGGCGAGCACCGTGTTCCTTGAGCACACCCGCACAAGCATCAACTGTTGCTCCCGTTGTCATTACGTCATCAACGAGCAACCAGCGACGCCCGTCCACCCAGTCTGGAATTGGACACCGAAAAGCACCCATCACATTTGCACGACGCGCATCCGCATGTAAACGCGTTTGCGTAGACGTCCAACGCACTCTCCGCAATGCATTACGCTCGATAGGAACTTTCAGCCGGCGCGACAAATATTCCGCCAAAAGTCTGGCTTGGTTATAACTGCGCGAGCGTGCCTTTCGGGGATGCAGCGGAACATATGCAATTGCATCGATCCCCTCGCGCAACATATGGGCTCTCACACACCCCTCAAGCAGAAGACTCACATCATGTGCCAAATGGGTCCCGTTACCATACTTAAACTGCTGCAGCAACTTGGCCACCGAGCCACGGTAACGGACCGCTGAACGCGCCAAATCAAATTCCGGCTCATACTTCAGGCACCAACTACAGACAAAATCGTGCGCGACAGCCCCCTCAAACGGATCTCCGCAAAGACTGCAATATGGGTCACGAATAAAGGGCACCTGTGCCAAACACTCCCAGCAAAGATAGCACCCACCTTCACTTGCCCCACCGCAAGCAGCACAGACACGGGGATATAGCAAATCGAG
>SKVN01000037.1 GCA_007129405.1 Kiritimatiellia bacterium | reverse complement strand
CAGAACGAAAACCAGGCACGATCACGGTTACAGCCACCTCTCCCGGACTCAAGACATGTAAGCCGCCCGCCGACCTTGTGTCGGTGGAGGCAAACGTTGAACAGATCGCAACAACGCCAAGCCAACTTCCTTCACCACCGGCGTGAAGCCGGTGGGATTGAAAACACAAACAGTTTAAGCCTTCAACAATCCACGGAGCAACACATGCCCAACAAACAACCCAATATCTTGTTTATCATGTCTGATGATCATGGCGCGCAGGCCATCTCGGCCTATGGCAGCGGACTCAATCACACGCCCAACATTGATCGACTTGCCAAAAATGGAGCCATCCTTAATCACTGTTACGTCAACAATAGCATTTGCACCCCGAGTCGCGCTGCGATCCTCACGGGCACCCACAGTCACGTAAATGGGGTAACCACATTGTATACCCATTTGGACAACCAACTTCCCAACGTAGCTAAATATCTAAAATCTGCTGGCTACCAGACCGCCATGATCGGAAAATGGCACCTTGGCGAAGGTCCCGCGCATTGGCCATCCGGTTTCGACTTCTGGTCCATCCTTCCCGGCCAAGGCGATTACTTTGATCCACCCATGACCGAAAACGGTGAAAAGATCAATCCCAAGGGCTACACCACCGAGATCATCACTCGAAAATGCTCGGATTGGATTCAACAACGCGATCCTGACAAACCCTTTTTCATGATGTGTCACCACAAGGCACCACACCGTCCGTGGCAGTATCACCCGAAATATGAAGATCTCTTTCAGGAAGAAATCCCCTATCCTGCAAGCTTCGACGACAAATACGAAAACCGCGCCAAGGCGGCAGCGGAAGCACGCATGCGCGTAGAATCCCACATGACATATCTAGATCTGGATCTCGTGCAACCCTACATCCCTGCCCCCGATCAGGAATACTCGGAAATGGGCAAAAAAACCGCCCAGATGATGGTGCCCTTCCCACAAACCGACGAAGCTTGCAAGCAGCTCAAACTGATTTGCAGTCGTACTGGGGAAGTTTTTACCTTCGAGTCGCGCGACCAGCTCAAACGCTTTAAATACCAGCGCTACATGCAAAAATATCTTAGAACAGTAGCATCGATTGACGAAAGTGTCGGAGAACTTCTCGATGTACTCGAATCCGAAGGGATTGCAGAAGATACCATGGTTATCTACACCTCCGACCAAGGCTTCTTTCTGGGCGAGCATGGTTGGTACGACAAACGTTTTATTTATGAAGAATCCTTCCGTATGCCCTTCCTTGTGCAGTATCCACGCGCGATACCAGCCGGCAGTACGATCGATGCCATGGCCAGCAATGTGGACTTTGCTCCGACTTGGCTGGACTACGCCGGTCTCCCGATCCCCGATTTCATGCAGGGCTTCAGTATGCGTCCCCTATTGGAAGGAGATGAGCCCGAAGATTGGCAAAAAACAGCTTATCATCGCTACTGGATGAATCAGGATGAAGATCATAACGCCTATGCGCATTACGGCATCCGTGACCATCGCTACAAACTGATCTACTGGTACAACGAAAAACTCGACGTACCGGGATCGAATCCCGCAACCCACCCCGACAAGGACTGGGAGCTGTTTGATCTTGAAGCCGACCCCTTGGAACTGCGCAATTGCTTCTGCGATCCCGACAAAAAGGATGTCGTCATCCGCATGCTGCAACTGCTCGACCAGAAACAGGCCGAAATCGGCGACATTCCCCAACACAACAGCCAACAAGTCATCGCCACCCTGTAAGGGCCGCTAGCCTATAAAAACCTTATGGAGTGCGGTGATTTGAATCGCCGCTTTGGGTTGGCACGGAGTGCCGGGGTCGGAGATGCACCGAGCGGGTTGGTTGATTGGAAGTGTGTTGGGTTGTAGCGAGGGAGCTGGGTGGTGCGCCGGCCCCGTCGCTCCGTTCCGCCTAAAGCGGTAAGTTCGCTTCGCTCGCCTGTCCCGCCGTAGCGTATTCGCGAAGGAGGATTACCGCACTCCAAAATGGTATACCCAGCAACAAACCCAAGTTTCATACCCGCATCATCTGGGGGCACCCAGAGGCCGGGGCTGTAATTTCAATGTTTACACACTCACTCGCCTGCACTTACTCGCCTACACGTACTCGATATTATGCGCACTGACTTTCGAGTAAGTGTAAACGAGTAAGTGTGTCCGATTAAGTGTAAGTAGTTTCTCATCCGCATCATCCCGCCCCCCCACACTTCTCATTTGAATCCGCATGCCCACCATGATATGACTACAGCATCAACAACGCCCACAAAGGAGCATGCATGAAAATCCTGATTGCCGACAAAGTCTCGCCTAACATGATTAAGGATTTACAGGAACTCGGTGCATCCGTTAGCTATGAACCCGAAGTCACCGCCGAAAACCTTCCATCCATCATCGGCGACACCAAAGTATTGGTCGTGCGTTCTAAAAAAGTGACGGGCGAAACCATCCAAGCCGCCAAATCGCTCAGCCTTATCGTGCGCGCAGGAGCTGGCGTCAACACCATCGACCTAGAAGCGGCCTCCAAGCTAGGGGTCTATGTCGCCAATTGTCCCGGCAAGAACACCGATGCCGTGGCAGAACTTGCGATCGGCTTACTGATTGCGTGCGACCGCGGCATTGCGGATGCCACCCAGTCACTACGTAGCGGCCAATGGGAAAAAGGGAAATTTGGCAAGGGCGCCGGTCTCAAGGGACGCACGCTCGGTATCATCGGAACCGGCTCAATCGGCATGGCGGTCATGCAGCGTGCCATTGCCATGGACATGAAAGTGATCGCCTATTCCCGCAGCCTGACGCTGGAAAAAGCCGAAGAGCTTGGTATCGGGTTCTGCGGCAATCCCATCGAGGTCGCCAAGCAAGCCGACGCGATTAGTGTCCATCTCGCGGCGGCCAAGGAAACCAAAGGCATGCTCGATGCCGAGTTTTTTGCGGCAATAAAAGATGGCGCCATCTTTATCAATACCGCGCGTGGTGATGTTCTGGACCAAGACGCGCTTGAGGCCGCGATTGAGAGCAAGGGAATCAAAGTTGGTCTGGATGTGTTTGCGAACGAGCCCGCCGGCGGCAAGGCAGCTTTTGCGCAAATAGCATTAGCTGAAAAGATGGTATGCACACCGCATATCGGGGCATCCACAGAGCAGGCCGAAACCGCCATTGCAGAAGAGGCGGTGCGTGTGGTTGGCGTTTTTATGAGCGGCAGCACACCACCGAATGTCGTAAACCTGCGAAAAGGACGCGGAGCAGGTCCCACCCTGGTGGTTCGGCATTACAACCGTGTGGGTGTTCTCGCGAGCGTTTTCGATAAACTCCGCGAAGAAGGTATCAATATCGAAGATATGCAAAACCTGATCTTCGCCAGTGGCGAAACCGCATCCTGCTCTCTCGCGATTGACAAAACCCCATCTGCCAACATTATCGAAGGATTATCCAGCATGGATCATATCATCGAAATCACGACGTCCGATACTTGATACATCCTTTTTTCTTACGGTATGGACGCGGATGAGAACCGTTTAAACAGAAAGAGCCGCATTCAAATCATCGATCAGATCATCAACATCTTCGAGCCCGACAGAAAGCCGTATAAGCGCGTCGTCGATCCCAAGCTTTTCCCTCGTGAGGGGTGGGACTGCGGCGTGCGTCATAATGGCAGGGTGCTCAGCCAAACTTTCGACCCCACCCAGACTTTCCGCCAAGGTGAAAATTTTACACTGCTGTAAAAAACGACGGGCCGCAGCGATCCCTCCGCGGATAAAGAAAGACACCATCCCCCCAGGATAGGCCATCTGCTTGCGTGCCAATTCATGTTGCGGATGATCCTTCCGTCCTGGATATATTACCCGCTCAACCTGATTGTGCGCAGCAAGAAAATCAGCAACCGCCAAGGCGTTTTCACTATGCGCCTTTATACGTAACGGTAGCGTCTTGATACCACGCAAAACCAGAAATGAATCGAATGGAGAAAGCACACCACCCGTCGCGTTTTGCAAAAAACCAACCTGATCCGCAAGATCCCCTGTTTCCCGCGCGAGCACCGCACCGCCAACAACATCGGAATGACCATTGATATATTTTGTAACGGAGTGGACAACCAAATCAAATCCCATCTCGAGCGGGCGCTGGATAACGGGCGTAGCGAAGGTGTTATCGCACACCGAAAGCAAACGATGTCGGCGAGCAAAAGCGGCTGTTTGCTCTAGATCAATCAACTTAAGCAGGGGATTCGAGGGCGTCTCTACCCAGATCATTCGCGTCTCGGGACGCAACGCCCGCTTCACCTCATCCGGTTGGGACATATCAACATAGCTGACCTCGAGTCCGGACGCAGGACCTTTGACGCGATCAAATAGCCGAACGGTACCCCCGTAAAGATCGTCGGATGCAATCAAATGAGCGTTTTTCGGAAGAAGATCGAGCAGGGCAGACTCCGCCGCCAATCCCGATGCAAAAGCAAACCCACGGGCACCACCCTCGAGGGAGGCAAGGCACTCCTCCAGAGCCGTACGCGTCGGATTGCCACTCCGAGAATACTCATACCCCTTATGAACACCTGGCGCGGACTGCGCGTATGTCGAAACGGCATATATGGGAGTCATCACCGCACCTGTCACCGGGTCAGGAGCTTGTCCGGCATGAATCGCCCGAGTCTGGATTCCATTCTTCATTTGTACCTCATTGTTGATGTTTCAACCGAAGATGATTGAGCAAGTCGACCGGAGTGACCAGTCCATAAAAACGGTCTTTGTCGCAAACAACCCCGACCCATCCCTTTTTAAAGATGGGAACCAGACGTTCAATCGAATCATCCGGTGCGACGGTGACCACATCCAACGTCATGAAATCTCGAACCGGCTGTCTGAAGTTCCCATCACCTCCATCGGTGACTGAAATAAGAATATCCGATTCGTCAAGAATTCCGACGACGCGGTTGTCACACAGGACAGGCAATTGCGAGACTTCGTGTAGGCGCATACGCGAATAGGCCGTCATCAGGGAGTCTTCCGCCACGACAGAAACCACTGCGTGCTCCTCTACCCGACGTGAAATAAGATCCCTGACTCGTGATCCTGCGGATCGCCCCGCGAATCCGTGATCTGCCATCCAATAGTCATTGTACATCTTCGACAAATATTTATTTCCGCTGTCGCAGGCAAAGGTGACGATATTTTTCGCTGCACTCTGCTCGCGAGCATATTGCACGGCGGCATGCACGAGCACCCCCGTGGACGATCCTGCAAATATCCCCTCGTGCCGCAATAGAGCGCGGGCGGTATCAAAACTCTCGGCATCGCTCACCTTGTAAGCCTTTCGCACCAGAGAAAAATCGGCAATGGAAGGCAGGAAATCTTCGCCAATCCCCTCAACCATCCAGGATCCAGGTGATGAAAATTTCCCCATGTTAACGTAATCTGCAAGAATCGACCCCTTCGGGTCGGCAAGAATCAATTCTACAGACGGGTTGACGCGCTTGAAAAAGGCCGTCAGCCCAGCCAAGGTTCCGCTGGATCCAACCCCCACAACGACAGCATCTACCGCATGGTTCATCTGGCTCCAGATTTCAGGACCTGTTCCTGTTTCATGCGCCAGTGGATTTGCTGGATTGGCAAACTGATTGACGAAGTACGCGTCCGGTATCTCTCGGGACAGACGCTCCGCTACATCTTGATAATACTCGGGATGCCCTTTTTCAACATCAGAGCGCGTCATTCTGACTTCTGCACCTAGCGCCTTGAGATGAAGAATCTTTTCCGTACTCATTTTGTCCGGAATAACCAAAATCAGCGGATACCCCTTCTGCGCTGCCGCGAGCGCCAGACCTAAACCGGTGTTGCCAGCCGTGGCCTCAATGATCGTGCAACCGGGACGCAGACGTCCATCCCTCTCCGCAGCCTCGATCATTGATAAACCAATCCGATCCTTGATCGACCCGCCGGGATTTTGTGACTCTAATTTTATGAAAAGTCGACTTTTCCCGATGTCAAAGTGATGTAGCTCAACAATAGGTGTATTCCCGATTAACTCGAGCATCGTCTTGTATATCATGTTTACATAACCTTCAATAGCATTACTTAATAATTGATCATGTTTGTCATGTTTTCAAAAGGCTGTGATTCTGTCAACCGCATTTTAACCACCGCGTTGCAACATCTTCCCGGACAGCCACATGATATAATTTACGGTACTTACGGTTGAGCCCATCAAAGTATAGCGGTGCAAAGACGTAAGATTCAGCAAATCAAGAGGATCATCCCCCCTTCTACTTGAGGGGTAATCCCTGACGCAATGTTTCAGGATCACGCGGAATATATCCGAGATTGTTATGACCGATCTGCATACCAAGAGAATTGCCAGCAGGGATAATCTCGAAATAATGTGATCGTGTACATGTGAACAATTGGTCCCCACTCAGTTCTTTCAGAAGCCCGCATAGCAGCCCATCATGGCTGACGTATATCTTGTCGCCCGGCTCGTCGGCCTTCGAGCCCACAAAATCAAGCAGCCGTTTTCCAGCCTCATCAACATTCTCGACTTTCTTGACAAAATCACGGAGATGTTCCGGAAGTCGTCCCAAAAGTTCCGGTGTTTTCTCGCGGAACGGATTCAGGGCAAACCATTTATCTGTATGCTCCTCAGCGACTTCCAGCCCGGATGCAAGCACCGCCTCATGAAAAAGCGACCATTGGAAATGGTGCACTTCCTGTAATTCCATTGCCGGTACAAGATCTACCTTACGACCCAGCACTTCCAGATGCACCTTGATGATGATGGCCGTATGAATGGCCCGCCCCATAGGGGATGTGTAGATCGTGATTTGCTCCGAATTTTGCAGAATGGCAGCAATCTCACGTGCCGAGGCGGACACAGCTTCAATGCCCTCGGCATTCAGATCATTTGCGTCCTCGATCGAAACGGGTACGTTACCCTGCTTGTAGTCTGTGTGCCCATGGCGCATGAGTATGGTAACGCCGTTGTCGCAAATACTCATGAACTTTCCTCCAGCGCATTATATGCATCACCCTTGTTGCGATAAACGGCTTCGCAAGCTTCCCATTTGGCAATCAGCTCTTGCAACTTCTCCGGCATTTCGCCAGCCAGATCATGCATCTCGCAGCGATCTTTTGATAAATCATACAAGGCCCAGCGGTCTTCGGGTTTCCCCCAATCCGTGAGAGCTTCGTTCACGATCTTCCAATTCCCCACGCGCAAAGCACGATTCCCCTGATGGTGGATGTAGATATGATCACGCACTACCACACCATCCTTTTCAAAGCTTGGCACCAAGCTCTTTCCCGGTAATGGCGGTGCGCCCTCCGGTAATTCCAGATTTTCGAGATCACCGCCTGCAAGTTCGATAAAGGTCGGCATGAAGTCGATGACATGCCCCAGATCATGGCGTAGCTCGCCACCTGACTTGATTCCATTGGGCCAATGTGCAATCAAAGGCGTGGAAATACCACCTTCATGCGCCCAGATCTTGTGACGGCGGAACGGCGTATTGGAACACGTTGACCAACCGGGCCCCAGGCACAAATGCGTGTATTCAGATCCCGGCAGAGCCTTGGGATCATGCCCCTTTCCTCTAATCATGATTTCGGCACTGCACCCATTATCCGAGAAGAACAGAATGAGTGTATCATCCAAAATGTCCATGGATTCCAGTTGGTCCAATATCCGTCCGATCTCGCGATCGGTTCGATCCACCATGGCCGCATGAATCGCCATCTTGGTAGCTTGAAAGCGCTTCTGTTCATCCGTCAAATCGCCCCATGCTTTGGCGTACTCCACTTCGCCCGGGCCCAGTTGCTCGCCCCAGTTTTCGGTATTTTCCGTAAAGTGTGGCGCAGGTACCTTGGGCTCGCGATCCGATAACGGGCAGTTGAGCAGGCCCATCGCACACATACGCTCATAACGCTGCTGCCGCATTTCATCCCAACCATCGAGATACTTATCCCGATATTTGTCGATATCAGCTTGTTCTGCCTGGATCGGGAAATGCGGCGTAGTATAGCAGACATAGTGGAAGAAGGGGTCCTCCTTGCTATTCTTTTCATGCTCCTGCAGGCACATCAACGCGTGATCTGTAATCGCCTCGGCTGAATATTTTGTCCCATCCGTGGTCGGGAAATAATGATTGAATTGCTCAATCTCGTAGCCCCAACTGATATCAAAGCCACCTTCTGCAGCAGGATCTTTGGTATTAAAAATGTGCCATTTGCCGGAGTGATAATTCCGGTAGCCGCGGGAACTGAGGTGATGCGGAATCAGACGCTGCCAGGAAGCGCGGTAGTTGCGCACCGGCGGATCCATACACACCTGCGGGGCATAGTATCCCGTCAGCACAGACGAGCGCGTGGGCCAGCAGCGTGGCGTACTGTAGAATTGTGTATAACGAAGACCGTTATTTGCCAGACGATCAATATTCGGCGTATCGATATCCCCGCCATAGCACCCCGGATCGGAATACCCCATATCGTCCATCAAAATAATCATAATATTCGGTTTTTTCATCAATCGCCCAGCTTTCCGTAAATCATATCGTGCCTCAATCAAATGACTAACACCTTATGCTATGCGGCTAACCCAATGAAGCACAAAAATGAAATCTGTTTTGCAGCAAACCATATTCACCATCCGATGCCGCGTAACCGCAACCAGCTAACCGATGCAGGGCACGCAGAAGATCAGCAACAACAGGAATGCTATTTCATCATTCCATAAAGCGTGCGCATCGTCTGTTTAGCCTTGGAAAGATAGTCATCATGTTCTCCATAACGCTGGGGATGACGACAGATTTCCATTTGCAATGGCTTATCGTATCCATGCGTAACCAGAATGCGGATACCACTCTCAGAAAGGGGATCTTCCCAATCCACAATCTCCTGCTCAGTCATAGCATCCGGTTTTACCCATTTGTACGAGAGATGCATATGCGTAAAGCCAGCAGCACGAAAACGGCGCAGATTTTCCAGACGCGATATACCGGGGTGAAGAGATTTGTCCGATATGGACATGGCGAAAGATTGACCAGGTGATGATGTGTTATTTGTCATGTTTTTCACTTAAAGCAAACCTTGCATTACTCCTTACATGGGCGTAGTTGCCCATCGAAGAGAAGTTCACGGGACCAATCTCCCGAGGTCACGGTTACGCGGATCGCATCGCGCCCACCATCGATGACAACATCAAACGCATCGGAACCGCGTGTCAAAAGAGATGCCAATGTAACGAAGTTGCCCTGCCGCAAGGTTTGCCATCTCATCATCGTCGGTGGTGTTCTGTGCCCATCCGTAAGCAAAGCCGGAGCCTTACGCAGAACCGCTGGCACATTGGCAGCAAAAGTCATACGTGCAGTTTCAAACTGCCCTTCGAGGAAAACACTATTTTCCTCGAACGAGACCTGTTTGTCGGTAAACGTACGTGCTTCGACGGGGTGCCCGCCTCGCGCATGCACATGATCCAAAACCAACAGTCCTTTGTCCTCCAATATCACGAACATACGGGCAACAACATAAGGCTCACCGCGCGTCAACCAGAAGGCAACCGTTGCATCCAGACGGAGGGCCGGACCAGTAGGTAATTGGTAATGCGTTTCATGTACACGTGCCGGCTGATTGCCTCGCTGCCTTGGACTGCCTTGATAAACGCTCAGACCGCCAATAAATAATGTGTTTTTTGAGGCACTGCCTTTTTCAAAGATTTCATGCGCACGGCCGCTCCATGCCGTCTGATAGTAATCGGATGCCGTAACATTGATAATCATTCGTTCGATGCCAACGACACCATGCCACGAAAGCAAATCCTGATGCGTGTGGTGGCCACCTAATTGCCCACCACGAACGGCTGCATAAACATTCGGATGAGGCCATTGATCAGCCAACATGCTCCACCCCTGTTGTGGGAAGGTGTGAATCTTATTTGTCCGTGGTTCCGGCAATCTGGCAGGTGCATCTGGGAGCAGCAGAAGAGTATGCGCCCCTCCAGCGCGTCGAAATGAAACGGGTTCCCCCAATTGCTCTGTCCGTAACATGGCTCGTCTGCGCGCAGCTTGATCTTGTACCGCAAAAAACTCCATCGCGCGCATCAAACCGGCCTCATCTCCAAGATGCTCTAATGCTGCTGCCAATTGCGCACTGAAGTTGCCATGCTGATTGTTACCAAATCCTGTTGCTTCGCCATGCGGCACGAAATACATCCCAAATGTGAGCGTATCGCGAAAACCTGGTGAGCGGAAACCGCTGTGCACGCGTCCGGTTGCACGCTCATAACTTATCAGGAATTGCGCCATATATTGGATCGCCCAATTCCAGTATCCCAGACCCTCTACCCAGCCGCCTTCCGTATCCTGTAAGTATTCAAAAATGACGTCATAAGTCGAATGAACCCGATCGATCACCAACTGCGCTTCAGGAATGTGTTCGTACATTGCCAATGCAAGGACGCCATTACCGCTACTGCTCACTGGATTCCAATTCGAGATATTATCCTGCCACCAACTTCGACGCTCTCCGGGCAACCGCTCTTCCCGTGCCTCCGGGGCTGTCCGACGTAAAAAAGGCAGGAGAAAATCTTCACGGGCAATATGAATCAAGCGATCACGCTGTGCTGGAGACAGGTCGTCATAAAGCAAATCGTAAACAACCGCAATGATCGTTGCAAATTGCCCCTCGGGCAATCCGATTTGCCTTCTATTTGTCCAGCCGCGTGCAATTTCCGTATCGCGTATTGCCGCCTCAAGATAGATCGGATCTTGCGTCAGATGCCATTGCACGATGAGTGACATCACGCGTTCTTGCATGCGTATCGCACGTACCCATACTGTCTCGCCGGCAAGTGGGTTTTCTCCATCCGCAACGGCATTCTCTGCTGCCGCTGCAATCGTGTTTTGTATATCAGCAAACGAATCGCCCCGGCCTGCTATCGCTCGCTGTAGTTGGTCTTGCGATACAAACAAACGCGGATGCGGATGTACGCTTTCATAGCGACGGTCAATCACCCAGCCGTATGCGCGGCCATCAGGTATGTCATTCGACTGCGCAGTAGCCCACAATTCACCATGCGCTAATAGTAACCCTACACACAACAACGCATACCTAAACAACTTCATTACAAAACCTGCGAATGATAGCATAAAACTTTAATGGGCAATCCAAATTGGCAACTATAATCATAGCAGGCGAAATCGACACGACAAGCCCCTCGGGCCAGTTGGCCGTGGAAAACTTTGTATCGCCGTGGATTTTGGTTTGAAACGGGAACCGCGACGCCTCCGTCGCAGGCAACACGAACCACACAATGACAGCACGGCAAAAGGAGCCACAGCTTCCAGCAAGACTATACGCTTTTTCTCCACGCATGTAACAAGAAACACAGGGCAGAGCTAGGAACGCAAAACGCTTCCAGACGCTTGCGCCAGATCGGACCAATACGGCTGCATACAAACAACCGTGCCGGTCTCGCGCGCTTCTTCTATCCCGAAACAGGTGAAGGATGCCCGCAGACCGTCTTCCAGTGTTGTTGGTGGTGGCGCATCACGCAACATACAATCGAGAACATCCTGCGCCATCGGTTCTTCAGCACCACCGTGATCATCCCCCTCGATCGGGCGTGTCGTTTCGGTTTGCGCATCCCATCCAACCGGGGTGTATTCCAATGTTCCCGTTAAAACATTTCCACGTATAGTCCCTTTCGTGCCACACATGTAGAACCGTCGCTCTTGTTGTGCGCTATGCATGCAGAAGTGAAACGATATGCGAACGCCATTTTCCAATTCCATAATCGCCACCTGATTATCAATGGTATCCTTATCATCGTTAAATGGCGTCACATTTTCCTCATCTCCCACGGCATAACCTGTGGCGAGACCGCGATCATAATACCGATACCCCTTCTCGCCGACTGGGTATAAATCGTTGTAATGCGCATTCTCGCTCTTGAAAAATGTCAGTCCTCCGAAACTTGCAACCCGCGCGGGGTGACTGCCCGTCATCCAAAGCATCAGATCCATGTCATGACAGCACTTCTCTACGATCATCGGCCCACTCCACTGGCTCTTACGTCGCCAGTTGCCATGCATGGACGCACCATGATACGGAGATAATGTTTCGTTGAATTCCATGCTGATCAATTGCCCCAAACGCCCCTCTTCAATCCACTTTTTCATCGTCCGGTAAAAGGCAGAATACCGCAGCACAAACCCGACAATAAACTGTTTCGATGGATTCCGCTTACGCGCAGCAACGATATCCATGCATTGCTGACGCGTCGTTGCTACCGGTTTCTCACAAAAAACGTCTTTACCAGCATCTAGAGCAGCCACGGCGTGCGCGCTGTGTATGGCATTAAAGGATCCAATAAAGACCCAGTCTACATCCGCAGCGGCAACAACCGCCTCGACACTGTCGCACCGTCGAACCCCGGGGTAGTCAACAGCCACCCGCGCGGCAGCCTTCGAAGATGGATCGTAATACGCAACGACCTCAACCTCGCCCTTGCCCAGTCTGACGACATTCTTTACTACATGGTCAATTCGCCGACCAAACCCAACTACGCCAATACGCTTCATCATACACTCTCCTTTAACGTAAATATTCACCACATAGCCGCCCCCGGCATTCCGTACCAACCCAAAGCGGCGATTCTTATCGCCGCACTCCATATCCACCACAAAAAAATATGGAGTGCGGTGCTCCCCCTTCGCGAATACGCTACGGCGCGACAGGCGAGCGATAGCGACCGCACCGCTTTGGGGGGAGCGAAGCGACGAGGCGCACCACCCAACGCAGTGACTGAAAAAATCGTTGAGTT
>SKVN01000059.1 GCA_007129405.1 Kiritimatiellia bacterium | reverse complement strand
GGCTAGTTACACGATGGAGCCGGTACAATTTGATGTTGTGCCGGAACCGCTTACAAGAGAGCTACTGAACAGGTGAGAATGTCATGGATGGACAACGTATAAGAATACGGCTGCAGGCTTATGATCACAGTGTGTTGGATCAAGCAGTTACGGATATTATAGACACGGCGCGGGGTACGGGTGCACAAGTTGCAGGTCCAACACCGTTGCCGACGCGGATTGAGCGATACACGGTGAATCGTAGTCCGCATGTGAACAAGAAATCAATGGAGCAGTTCGAGATGCGCACGCATAAGCGGCTGCTGGATATCATTGAGCCGACGGCGAAGACAGTGGATGAACTGAAGAAGTTGAATTTGCCGGCCGGTGTCGACATAACGATCAAGATCTAAGAGAGAGAGTCATGAACGGTATATTAGGCAGGAAATTAGGAATGACGCAGATCTTTGATGATGCGGGCCGTCGTGTTGCGGTTACGGTCATTGCGGCAGGTCCTTGTCTTGTGGTGCAGCGCAAGACAAAAGCTTCAGATGGATATGAGGCGGTAAAATTGGGATTTGAGTCTCAGAAAGCGTCCCGCTTGAGCAAATCTGTAGTTGGGGAGTGCAGCAAGGCCAGTGTGGATCCGCAGCGCATGATGCAGGAGTTCCCATGCACGGCAGATGAGGAACTGGCTCCTGGAACACGTGTTACGGTAGACCAGTTCGAGGGTGTATCGTATGTGGATGTTGTGGGTACGAGTAAAGGGCGTGGTTTTGCTGGCGTGATCAAACGTTTCAATACGGCTGGCGGCCCGAAAACTCATGGTGGTCACTCCAAGCGCCGGATTGGTTCGATTGGTCAATGCTCCTTCCCCGGACGCGTGATGAAAGGGCAGAAGATGCCTGGGCATATGGGGAATGTTCGTGTGACGCAGCAGAATTTGAAGCTGCTTGCTGTTCGTCCGGAAGAGAATCTGCTGCTTGTGCAGGGCGCGGTGCCGGGGCCGAATGGGGGATTGGTGCGCGTGAGCAGGGCATTGAAGAAAGCAGGTAAGAGCGCATGAGTACGATTAAAAAATATGATGCAACGGGAGCAGAGGCGGGTTCGGTGACGGTTGCAGATGAAACGCTGGAACTGGAACGTGGCCAGCAAGCGGTACATGAAGTTGTGGTGGCTTTGAATTTGAGTCGCCGCGCAGGAACTGCTTCTACCTTGGAAAAGGGGATGGTAGCAGGTACAGGAGCCAAACCTTGGAAGCAGAAAGGAACGGGCCGTGCCCGAGCTGGTTACAAACAGTCGCCCGTATGGCGTGGAGGTGGTGTTGTGTTTGGACCGCATCCGCGTGTGTATGGAGCAAAGGTCAACCGCAAGGTACGGGATTTGGCATTTCGCCGCGCTCTGAGTGAGAAGCTGGCTGATGGTTCGGTGCGCATTGTGGAGCCGCTGACGGTGGAAGAGCCCAAGACGCGTGCAGCCGTGGCTTTGCTGAAAGCGCAGGGCATTGCGGGGCCGGTTCTATTGGTGACGGACAGCGTTGATGAGAATCTTACACGTGCGGTACGGAATCTGCCACGCGTGGCGTTGCGTGCGGCTAAGGATGTAAATGTATATCAATTGCTGCGGTATCCGGTGATTTTGGCAAGCGAAAAAGGGTTTGCGGAATTGACCGCGCGGTTGCAGAAACAAGGTGCGTAATTATGAGAGACTCACGAGCAGTCATTAAGCGGATTCAGGTAACCGAGAAGGGAACGCATCTGGCAGAGAACCGGAAGTATCTTTTCACGGTGGCGCCGGATTCGAATAAGATCGAGATTAAACGTGCGGTGGAGCAGTTGTTTGACGTGAAGGTTGAGAAGGTCAACACGATGAACTACACGGGCAAGAAGAAGCGTCAGCGCACAATGAAGTATGGGAAACGGCCAGATTGGAAGCGTGCAGTTGTTACGCTTGCAGAAGATCATAAAATCGACTTGGCATAATACGGCATAAGCCGGACAGGAAGACGAAATGGCACTGAAAAAATATAATCCGACAACGCCGAGCCTGCGGTTCACGACCGTATCGGGGTTCGACGAGATCACGAAAGACCGGCCTGAACGCAGTTTGGTTCGTCCGCGGAAGCAGAAGGCTGGACGTAACTCCTCGGGCCGTATCACGGTTCGTCACCGCGGTGGCGGTCATAAGCGCAAGTTGCGCATTATTGATTTCAAGCGCGACAAGGCTGGAATTCCGGCGCGTGTGGCGGCGATTGAGTATGATCCGAATCGCTCTGCGAATATTGCCCTGTTGCACTATGTGGACGGAGAGAAACGTTACATTCTTGCACCAGCCAAATTGAAGGTTGGTGACGAGGTTGTGTCCGGGGAAAAAGCGGAGGCAGCGGTTGGTAATGCACTACCGCTCGCACGGATTCCCCTCGGCATGTTTGTGCACAATGTCGAGCTTGAGCCTGGGCGTGGTGGCAAGGTTTGCCGGAGTGCGGGTAACTCGGCGCAGCTTATGTCGCGGGAAGGAACACATGCGCAGGTGAAGCTGCCGAGTGGTGAGATTCGTATGATAAATGTGCGCTGCATGGCCACGATTGGACAAGTTGGCAATGCAGATGCAACGGGCACAAGTATGGGCAAGGCGGGACGCAAGCGTTGGAGGGGTATTCGACCAACCGTTCGCGGTGTTGCCATGAACCCGGTAGACCATCCCATGGGCGGTGGCGAAGGCCGGACATCCGGTGGCGGTCATCCTGTATCGCCGTGGGGACAACTGGCCAAGGGCGGAAAGACCCGCGCGCGGCGTAAACCATCGAGCAAGTTCATAGTCAAGCGGAGAAAGTAACGTATGGCGCGTTCAATTAAAAAAGGTCCTTTTGTTGACCCTAAACTGATGGAAAAAGTGGAGCGTATGAATCGTTCTGGAGATCGTCGTCCGATTAAGACTTGGTCTCGGCGGTCCATGATTTTGCCTGAGTTTGTCGGGCATACGATGGGTATCCACAATGGCAAACAGCATATTTCTGTGTTTATAACCGAGAACATGGTCGGGCATCGATTGGGTGAGTTTGCTCCCACGCGTGCGTTCCGGCGTCATGGTTCGCATACGGATAAGACGGTTTCGCTGAAATAGGTGAGCCGACGGGGAGAAGATGATGGAAATTCAAGCGATTAGCAAAAATGTGCGTTTGTCGCCGACGAAGGCGCGCGACATGGCACGTAAGATGCAGGGATTGCCCGTGGAGAAGGCACTGCAGATAACGGCCATGAGCGAGCGTAAAGCTGGTTTTTATCTGGGTAAGACGCTGAAATCCGCGATTGCGAATGCGGAGAACAATGCGGATCTTGCCGTGGAGTCGCTACGCGTGAAGGAAGCGCGTGTGGATGAAGGGCCGCGCATGAAGCGGTTCTGGCCTCGGGCCCGCGGCATGGTGAGTCGGATTCAGAAAAAGATGTGTCATGTTAAGATTGTTTTGACGGATGAGCAGTAAATAAGGTAAAAGGACGGGCTTTTGACGCCTTGCCCGAGGAGGAGTACGTTTTGGGACAAAAAATCAATCCAATAGGTCTGCGTGTAGCAGTGGATAAGGACTGGCGGTCTCGCTGGTTTGCGCCGAAGCGCACATACGGTGGGCTGTTGAAGGAAGACTTGGAAATTCGCGAAATTGTGAAGAAGCGCTTGGAGAGTGCATCTTTGGCGCGTGTGGATATTGAGCGTTATGCCAACCGTGTTCGTATCAGCTTGCATACAGCGCGTCCTGGGGCCGTAATTGGTCGTAAAGGCCAAGAGCTGGAGAAGATGCGTCAGCAGATTGCGAAGCTCACGGGCAAGGAAATTTATATTGAGATTCAGGAAATTCGTGATCCTGACTGTAATGCGCAGTTGGTGGCCGAGAACATTGCATTGCAAATGGAGCGTCGGGTATCGTTTCGTCGTGCGATGAAGCGTGCGATCAAGATGGCGATGGATCTGGGTGCCGAAGGGATCAAGGTACGTACAGCGGGCCGCTTGGGCGGCGCGGAGTTGGCGCGTGTGACGTGGGATAAGGAAGGCAAGATTCCGTTGCACACGTTGCGTGCGAATATAGAATATGGTTTTGCAGAGGCAGCTACAACAGCCGGGCGCATTGGGGTCAAGGTGTGGATTTGCAAGAAGCCCGAGGATAATAAAGCTGCAAAAGGTAAGAGGCGATAAGAGAGGAGCGGTGCAGTAATGCCGTTGATGCCAAAGAGGACAAAGCACCGTAAGGTGATGAAGGGAAGCCGCGCAGGTTTCACAAAGGCGGGTGCCACCGTGGAATTTGGGGAATACGGTCTTAAATCCATGGACCGTGGCTGGCTGAAAGCTACGCAGATTGAGGCGTGTCGTGTGGCGATTAATCGTCATATGAAGCGTCGGGGCAAGTTGTGGATTCGCGTGTTTCCGGACAAGCCGATCACCAGCAAGCCCATCGAAGTACGTATGGGTAAGGGCAAGGGTAACCCGGAATACTGGGTTGCGGTCGTGAAGCCGGGGCGTGTGTTGTTCGAGATTGCGGGTGTTTCGGAAGCCATGGCACGGTCTGCACTACGTCTGGCAGACGCCAAATTGGGTATGCGTACGCGTTTGGTCAAGCGTGGCGAGAACTAATGAATTGGGTAATGGGAAGAAGATCATGAAGGCAACCGAGATTCGGGATCGCAGCACGGAAGAGTTGCTGGGCCTGCTGGACGAGAAACGGCAGGAATTGTTTGAACTTGAGGTTCGGAAAGGTGTGGCTGATGAGGCCAGCAATCCGTTATTGGCGCGTACATTGCGTCGGACGATTGCCCGGATCCAGACAGTGATGAATGAGCGGGAAAGTGAGCAGCGTCATGGGTGAGCAAGTACAACCATCGCGGGGGCGCCGCAAAACGATGAGCGGCGTTGTTAAGAGCCGTAGTGGTGATAAGAGTATCGTTGTGGAGACGGAAGTGCGTAAGGCACATCCGCTTTATGGAAAAACCACGCGTCAGCGTAGTCGTTTTCATGCACATGATGAAAATAACGAAGCCGGTGTAGGGGATCAGGTTGTCATCATGGAGTCGCGCCCCATGAGTAAAATGAAGCGTTGGCGTCTGGTTCGTGTGACGCAGAAGGCCACGGTTTTGGATGCGGGGGTGAAGGCATGATCATGGAGCAGACAAATCTCGTGGTGGCGGACAACACGGGTGCGCGCCGGGCGATGTGTTTTCGCGTATTAGGGCAACGGAAACGGTATGCGCATGTGGGAGACATCATCAAGGTGGCGATTAAGGAAGCGCAGCCCAATGGTACGATTAAAAAGGGGCAGGTTTGCAATGCCTTGATTGTACGGACGAAACATCCCGTTCGTCGAGCTGATGGTTCCGTGCTGCGGTTTGACAACAATGCTGTGGTTTTGATTGACGCGAATAATAACCCCATGGGATCACGTATTTTTGGTCCTGTGGCGCGCGAGTTGCGCGAGAAGAATTTTATGAAGGTAGTGTCTTTGGCACCGGAAGTCCTATAAGCTTGCAGGAAGGATGATTGACGTGAGTATCGGGAGAATTAAAAAAGGTGACGAGGTGGTAGTTACCACTGGCGTCGACGCAGGCAAGACCGGTAAAGTTTTGCGTGTGGATCGAGCAAAGGGACGTGCATACGTTGAGGGGCTGAATGTTCGGCGCTGTACCATTAAGCGGTCCAGTGAGCATCCGCAAGGTGGCATGATTGATAAGGAAGCGGGGATCACGTTATCGAATCTCATGCCATACGATCCTGCGGCTAAGAAGGGCGTTCGCGTATCGCGGGTCGTTGAAGGTGACCGACGTGTCCGCAAGAGCAAAGCAGGCAGTCACGTATTTGATTGAGGAAACCATGGCGACATTAAAAGAAAAATATAAGCAGGATGTTGTGCCAGCGCTGAAGCAGAAGCTGTCACTTCGTAATCCGATGATGGTGCCTCGTGTGAGCAAGGTTATTGTGAACATGGGCATGGGTATTGTGGATAAAGATACGCAGAAGCGCTTGCTCGAGGAGTTAGGTCAGATTACCGGTCAGCGTGCGGTTGCTTGCAAGGCTCGCCAGAGCATTTCGAATTTCAAGCTTCGCGAGGGGATGGTGATTGGCGCTAAGGTGACCCTGCGTCAGGACCGGATGTATGATTTCCTGGAACGCTTGATTCGTGCCTCGTTGCCGCGTATTCGTGACTTCCGTGGTGTGTCGAAGAAGGGATTTGACGGTCATGGAAATTACACCCTTGGACTGAAGGAACAGACGATTTTTCCTGAAATCGATCCGAATCATAGCGGTGCTTCCCAAGGCATGAACATTACCATTGTAACGACAGCAAAGACAGATGATGCGGCGCGTGAACTACTGACGCTGCTTGGAATGCCGTTTGCATCCTGATCATCGTAATGGAGGAATAGAGAATGGCTAAGACAGCATTAATTGAGAAGTCCAAGCGGGCTCCGAAGTTTAGCGCGCGTGCCTATCATCGGTGCAGTCGTTGTGGACGACCGAGAGGCTATATGCGCAAGTTTCACCTGTGCCGAATTTGTTTCCGCGAGCTTGCCTCGCAGGGACAGATACCAGGCATCACGAAGGCAAGTTGGTAGCGAGGAGCGAATATGAGTGTAGCGGACCCATTATCGGACATGCTGACGAGGATTCGGAATGCAGTAAGCACGGGCAAGGCCCGTGTGAGCATGCCTTCCTCCAAGCTGAAAACAGAGGTAGCCCGGGTTTTAAAGACTGAAGGGTTTGTCCGGGATTTTGCAGTTGAAGACGTTGAAGGCAAGAAAACACTAACCGTGTTTTTGCGCTATGGTGCACGGCGGACGCCCGCGATTCGGGGGTTGCGGCGGATTAGTAAACCGGGGTTGCGCAAGTACAGCCGGGCATCCGAGTTACCGCGCATACTGGGCGGTCTTGGTATCGCCATCGTGAGTACGTCGCAGGGATTGATGACGGACAAGGAAGCACGGGCAAAGAACGCGGGTGGCGAATTGCTTTGTGCCGTCTGGTAAGGAGAAAACGATGTCCAGAATTGGATTACAACCAGTGCAACTTCCCGCTGGGGTTAAGGTTGCCGTTCAGAACGGGGTCGTAGAAGTAAGTGGTCCGAAGGGCTCGCTTGCGTTACGGCTGTCCGAGGGAATTACAATTGAGCAAGTGGATCAGGCACTCTTGGTGAAGCGTGTGGACGACAAGTATCGTGCCGAGCACGGTTTGGTGCGCAGCCTGATCGCCAACATGGTAAAAGGTGTTACGGAGGGGTATAGCAAAGATCTCGTTATCAATGGGGTTGGATTCCGTGCCGCTTTAAATGGTCGTATGTTAAGCTTGTCTCTGGGATTTGCATCTCCCATTGAATATTCCGTTCCGGAAACGGTAACAGTTGCTGTGAACAACAATACGGAAATTACCGTATCGGGTATCGATAAACAGCAAGTTGGTGATGTGGCTGCCCGCATACGTTCGTTTTATCCGGCTGAACCGTACAAGGGTAAAGGCGTACAATATAAGGGTGAGCGCATTCGCCGCAAGGTTGGCAAGACGGTTGCCTAGTTTTTGAAGCAGGAGTTGAGAATGAAAATATTATCGCGAAAAAGTGCGCGGTTGCAGCGTCACAAGCGCATACGTAAACGAGTCAATGGAACAGCGGAATGTCCCCGTCTTTCGATCATGGTATCGAATCGGAGTATGTATGCGCAGCTCATTGACGATGAGGCGGGGCGTACGCTCGTTTCGGCTAATAGCTTGAAACAGGGTAATCCGACCGTTGACGCGGCGAAGGCACTAGGGGAACAACTGGGCAGTTTGGCTAAAGAAGCGGGCATCGAGTGCTTTGTTACGGACCGGGGCGGATTTCGCTTTCATGGTCGTGTCAAAGCGATTGTGGATGGTGTTCTCGCGTCAGGTTTGTCGAATGGTAAGGAGGCGAAGTAAGCATGGCGGACGTGAAAGAGAATACACCGAAGAATGATTTGGAAGAACGGGTTGTGTTTGTGAACCGTTGTTCCAAAGTGGTGAAAGGTGGACGTCGTTTCAGTTTTAGTGCGATTGTGGTTGTGGGGAACCGCGATGGGATGATCGGCTATGGTTTTGGGAAAGCCAACGAGGTCTCTGATGCCATTAGCAAGGGTGGTGAAATTGCTCGCAAATCCTTGTTCGCTGTGCAGATGAAGGAGCGCACGATCCCGCATGAAGTTTTGGGGCGTTACTCTGGTGGGCAGGTGTTGTTGCGTCCGGCCGCCCCTGGTACGGGTGTTATTGCCGGTGGAGGTGTTCGTGCGGTATTGGAAGTTGCCGGATATCGTGACGTGCTTGCTAAATCTCTTGGCAGTAACAATAAAGTGAATGTTGTAAAGGCAACGGTCGATGCTTTGCGTCAATTGCGTTCGCGGGAAGAAATTGCTCGGGTACGTGAGCTTGCTGTTTAGGCATATCGGTAGCAATTGTAAGGAGTAGAGACAATGGATTTACATTCGTTAAGCAAGACACCGGGAGCGCGTCGCCGCGCGAAACGGCTTGGGCGTGGTATGGCTTCAGGCAAGGGCAAGACCAGTGGCAAGGGGCATAAAGGCCAGATGGCGCGAAAGGGGCATAAACGCAAGCTTGCCTTCGAGGGTGGCCAGATGCCGTTGATTCGTCGTTTGCCAAAGCGTGGGTTTAAGAATCCGGTTCGTAAAGAGTATATGGGCGTTAATGTGGGGGCATTAGCGTGTTTTGCGGATGGTGATGTAGTAGATACCGCCGCATTGAAAAAGGCAGGTTTGGCCAATGGTGCCCACGATGGCGTTAAAGTCCTTGGGCGTGGTGATCTCGACCGAAAGTTAACGGTGAAGGCGGCAGCTTTCAGTGCTGCTGCGAAAACCAAGATTGAAGCAGCTGGTGGAACCTGCGAAACGGAATGATTCGACATGCTGAAGACGTTTGTCAATTGCTTTAAAATTCCTGAGTTACGGCAACGTATCCTGTTTACACTGGGTTTGGTTTTTGTTTGCCGTGTGCTTGCACTGGTGCCCACGCCTGGCGTGAACGTTGCGGCGCTGCAGCGTGTTATGGATGCGATCCGCGATCAATTCGGTGGCGGACTCATGGGCATGATTAACATGTTCAGCGGGGGTGCCCTCGGGCGCAGTGCTGTTGGAGCATTGGGGATCATGCCCTATATTAGCGCATCGATTATCATTCAGTTGATGACTGCGGTGGTTCCACAGTTGGAGCGTTTATCCCGTGAAGGTGATTCTGGTCGTGCAAAAATCACGCAATACACGCGTTATTTGACGCTGGCGATCTGTTTGGTTCAAGGCTTTTTGCTAGCTTTGGCCTTGGAACGTGGGTTCGGCGATATGCCGGGCGGTGATGAGATCGTATCTCCTGCCATTGCGGGATGGGGTTTCAGGTTTTTAACGGTTTTGACCGTGACGACAGGCACGATGTTGATGATGTGGCTGGGTGAGCAGATTACAGAGCGCGGCATTGGGAATGGTATTTCGTTGGTGATCACGATTAACATCATCAGTGATTTGCCGGCAGCGATTGGGCAGGCTGTTGGCTTGTTTACACCAGTCGCAGGTCAGGCTACACATGGACCTTTTGAGTTAACAGGCCTGATTGCCATGGTGTTTTTGGTTACGGCTGCGACCGTCTTGTTGACAGAAGGCGTGCGCAAGATACCGATTCATACGACACGGCGTGTGGTTGGCAAAAAGGTGTATGGCGGACAGAATACTTATATGCCATTGCGGGTTAATTACTCTGGTGTTATGCCCATCATCTTTGCGTCTGCCATTATTGTGTTTCCGTCGATGTTGTTGATTCGGATCGAGCGCACCCGTACGATTGGCACGATGCTACAAGCTGGACAGCCATTGTATCTCTTGATGTTTGGTCTCATGATTTTGTTCTTTTCGTATTTCTGGGTAGCGACCCAGTTTAATCCTTTGCAGATCGCTGATGATTTGAAAAAGAGTGGTGGCTATGTTCCTGGTGTGCGGCCAGGCCGTTCGACTGCGGATTTTCTGGATAACACCATGACGCGGTTGACTTTGGCAGGTGCCTTGTTCCTGACAGCCATTGCGGTTTTGCCGGATTTACTGGCGCAGTATTTTCGCGTACCTGTAATGGTTTCCCGTTTTCTGGGGGGCACCAGTCTGCTGATTATGGTCGGTGTGATTCTGGATACGGTACGTCAAATCGAATCTCATCTCGTTATGCACCACTATGATGGGTTTTTGGAAAGCGGCAATCGGATACGTGGTCGTCGTTCATAGGTTAGATGTTGTGTAGCAACGGGATGTGACGGGGCATGATTGTATTAAAGCAGGCGCATGAGCTGGAGGCGATGCGGGCCAGTGGCAATCTTGCTGGAAGGGTTCGAGATAAAGTTGCTGCGGCAGTAACGCCAGGTGCAACGACTGCCGAAATAGCAGATTATGCGGGAGGGTTAATTGAGGCAGAGGGAGCCACTTGTGCCTTTTTAGGGTACAGGGGGTTTCCTGGTAAAATATGCATATCGATTAATGAAGAGATTGTGCACGGTATACCTGGACCACGTGTCATTGAGATTGGCGATGTGGTCAGCTTGGATTTTGGCGTATTGCTCGATGGGTTTTATGGCGATACGGCCACGACGGTATTGGTTGGTGTTACGGATCCAGAGGTGATCCGGATGGTTCGTGTGACGGAACGTTCTTTGGAAGATGGGCTGGCTCAGGCGAAAAAAGGTGGGAAATTGTCGGATGTTTCTCATGCCATCCAGCAAACCGTGGAGGCTGCCGGGTTTTCGGTTGTACGTGATTTTGTTGGGCATGGAATTGGTCGTTCTTTGCATGAAGATCCACAAGTTCCGAATTATGGTCGGGCGGGGCGCGGACCTTTGCTGAAGCCCGGTATGACATTGGCCGTTGAGCCGATGGTCAATCTAGGGAAGGTCGGAACGCGCGTATTGGGTGATGGCTGGACAGTGGTTGCAAGGGATCGCAAGCCGTCTGCACATTTTGAACATACGATTGCGATTGGCGAAGATGGCGTGGAAATTCTCACGCTGGGGTAAGTTTTTTGTAGACGGATCAAGTCAGGTTGGTTACATTGTCTGGCTTTTTGGAGATAAGTTGAGGGTTAGTCATGAAAGTTAGAGCTTCGGTACGAAGAATGTGTGAACAATGCCGCGTGATTAAGCGTCGTGGTGTTGTACGGGTGATATGTACAAACCCGCGGCATAAGCAGCGGCAGGGTTGAGCATCGCAGATTAGCGTGGAGTAAATTGTTTGGTAAGGAGCGGTTGGTATGCCGAGAGTGTTAGGTGTTGATATTCCGGGGCGTAAGCAGATTTTGTATTCATTGCGGTACATTTACGGGGTGGGTCCGACGTTATCAGCAGAAATTATTAAGAAGGCGGATTTGGATCCAACCAAGAAAGCGGATGATTTGACCCCGGATGAATTGCGGCGTTTGATTGATGTGATTCAGAGCGGGTATCGCGTTGAGGGTGATATGCGCCGTGAAGTTACGGGTAATATCCGCCGTTTGATTAGTATTGGTAGTTATCGGGGTTTAAGACATCGGCGTGGTTTGCCTGTGCGTGGACAGCGCACCAGTACCAATGCACGAACACGGAAAGGTCCTCGGCGTACGGTAGGCGCTGTCCGTGGCAAGGAAGCACGTGCTGCAGCGAAGAAATAGGCCCTGGCTAGGGTTCTGAAGGAGATCAGGTATGGCTGAAGAGATGGAGAAAGAAGTGGCAGATGCAGCGGTAGCTGAAGATACTGTCGAAAAAGATAACCCGCTTGCAGATCCGGCATCGGTTGTAGAGCCTGTGAAGCGTTCCAAGGTAAAAGGCCGTGGGGTGCCAGTAGGGATTGCTCACATTCGTGCTAGTTTTAACAATACGCAGGTTGCAATTAGCGATCCTAAAGGTGGTGTTATTTCATGGAGCAGTGCTGGGCGGGCAGGTTTTAAAGGATCGCGCAAAAGCACGGCATTTGCTGCAACGTTGGTTGCGCAAGAGGCAGGTCGTGCTGCTGCGGCAAAAGGCATGCATGAAGTGGAAGTACGGTTGCAGGGGGCCGGAGCAGGGCGTGAAAGTGCCGTGCGCGGGTTGCAGTCTGCTGGGTTGAGTGTAACAGCCATTCAGGATATCACGCCTGTACCACACAATGGATGTAGGCCACGCAAGCGTCGTCGTGTGTAATACGGTTTTGGCTGTTTTGATATAGTTTACAAGAAATTCCAATAAGCTGCCGTCGTTTTGACGGGGAAAACAAGGGGAAATAACGATGCCCATACGAGTAAGCAGGTTTGAGAAACCCAGTCAGGTTGTACGTGAAGATAAGACGGCAACGGCCGAGTATGCACAATTTGTGGCGGAACCATTTGAAATTGGCTATGCGCGGACGATTGGTAATACGTTGCGTCGCGTTTTATTGTCTTCCATCGAAGGTGCTGCCATTACATCGGTTCGCATAGAGGGTGCCGATCATGAATTTTGTGCCATTGATGGTGTATTAGAAGATGTCACGGATATTATTTTGAATCTAAAGAAAGTGTTGGTGCAGACAGAAGTTCGGGAGCCTCGTACACTCATCTTGTCTGCCAAGGGGCCTGGCGAAGTGACCGCCGGGGATATTGATATTGGCGATTATGGAACGATTTTAAATCCTGATTTGCATATTGCCACGATATCAGATGCAAAGTCGCTAACCATTGAGCTGATGTTTGAGGTTGGCCGAGGATATCGTCCTTCAGAATTGAGCAAGAAACCTCAGCAAGAAATTGGGTTAATTCCGATTGATGCAGCGTTTTCACCTGTTCGTCGTGTGAATTTTGAGACGGGTAACACACGTGTTGGCCAGCGCACGGATTATGATAAACTCATCATGGATATTTGGACTGACGGGCGCGTGCGTCCCGAAGAGGC
>SKVN01000186.1 GCA_007129405.1 Kiritimatiellia bacterium | reverse complement strand
TCCATAAATCCATGGTGTCAGCCACCACAAAACGCGGACTTCGCGTCTGCGACAGCACCTCCAACTGTAGCTCCGGCGAAATATTCCCGAGCATGACGAAGGGTACGTCGTGATACGCCGCCGGCAATTGCGGGTGAAAATCGGCAAAGACATGTAACTCCGTAAAACGGGTTGTACGGTTAATCATGTCTGCCGCATATACCCCGCCCCAACGAAAGGTTTTGCCTTCGGCTTTCGTAAGCCCGGCCAGATCAATGCCAAACGCTTCATATTGCGCCATGGCCGCTTCCGGAAAGTCTGTCCCCACAACACCAACCATACCCGTTTTCGTAAAAAACGATGCTGCCGCGCAGGCATAGCTCACAGAGCCACCGATAACCTCCGTCCGCTTTTCCGTCCGCGTCTCAACCGTATCCAACCCAATCGACCCCACCACAATCATGCCCAAATCCGCCATGCAATCATCTCCTCAGTGCAACTTCAGTTTTATATATAACATCCCGCGGTTTCACCAACGCGCTACCACAACCCATACAAACATCGAATTAAATCCTCCCCTAATTCAACGTCCCCCGTTCGATGTTCAAAGTTCGACTTGTCCCCCGTAGCTTTAGCGAAGGTGGATGTTCAACGTTCAAAGTTCAAAGTTCAAAGTTCGAAGTTCGTCCCACTCCCCACTCTCCATGCCCCAACAACATATTCACCACAAAGACACTAAGACACAAAAAATAACAGAGCCGATCAGCTTCGTGTCTTGGTGCCTTCGTGGTTCAAAACAGCAAAGCCTATCAGCTTTTCCTTGTCCGCCCGTAGCCGCGAAGCGAGGAAGTTTTCCCCCTAATCCCTACCCCCGATGTTCCCCACTGATCTCCTTCACGCGTACCACCACATGGCGCACGTCCTTGATTCCCAGTCCGGTCTCCATACTCTCGCGCACACGCTTTTGCAATACCTCGCAAATCTCATGTAATTGCGGCCCCGCCTTAATCCGTATACTCACGATAATATCAATTTTCCGGCGCACAGGTTCAATCCCCACCCGCATCTGGACGATCGACGGAAACGAAGGTGCCAACTTTTCCAAATATTCAGAAATGGCTGGCGTACTGATATTCACGGCACCACCTTCATTACGAAAAGCAAGAAATCGATTACGCCGCTTCGTGTAGACTTCACCCATCATCCAAACCACACCGAACAGTACAACCAGCATACCGATCGGCACCCCTACCCAGCGCATCTCGGCAATATGCAGAAAAACGCCGCGCCAGGCCCAGCCATACAGGGAGAGAACCAAAATACTCGCCCCCAATGCCAACACGAAAGCATACATAAACAGCGTTAAGATCCGGTGTAATTTTCTCATGCCGACCCTGCTTTCAAATGTGCAATCAAACCTTCCAGTGCCAATACATACCCATATCCGCCAAAGCCTTGAACCTGCCCCACGCAAACCCCGGCCGTCAAACTTTTTTGCCGGAAGGATTCCCGCGCATGGGTATTGCTCAAGTGGATCTCCACACATGGCATCCCGCTGCCCTTAATCGCATCCCGGATTGCAATACTCGTGTGCGTGTACGCCGCCGGGTTCAGAACGATGCCATCAAATCCTTCCGTACGGGCATTCTGGATATGCGAGACGAGCTCGCCCTCATGATTGCTTTGGCGACAAACCAAATCCACAGATAAAGATGCTGCAACACCAACGAGCCGTTCCATAATACTTTCCAGCGTCTCACGTCCATACACATCAGGCTCCCGTAGCCCCAACAAATTCAGATTCGGACCATGTAAAACCAATATTTTCACAATACCTCCCTGTTTTTCACCACGTTCTCATGCTACCCACAGCGGGCGCGTTTATGCAAAACTCGCACATCAGATGCCGGATATGAAAAAACCTGTCCATTCTCCAACCGCACCCGTACACGCTGCAAAAGAATTTGTACTTCTTCGACGCGCCCGGCCCCATCCGGCCCCTCCACGTGGGCCCCCTCTCGTGGCAACCCCCGCAATGCTTCCCGGTACTGATCATCCTCGTAACGCAAACAGCATTTCAGACGCCCACACATACCACTGATTGTCAAGGGGCTTAAGGATACATTCTGCGTACGGGCCATACGCACATTTACGGACTCAAAACGCCGCAACCAAGCCGTGCAACATTGCACTCTGCCGCATGGCCCCGCCCCGCCAATGACAGCGGCCTCATCCCGCACGCCAATCTGCCGCATCTCGATCCGGCAATGAAACTCTGCCGCCAAGCACCGTATCAATTCGCGAAAATCCACCCTTTCCTCTGCCGCAAACACAACCAGCAACATCTTTCGATCAAACGAATAACGTACCAGCACCAAACGCATCTCCAACTGCAACTCCTGCACATATTTCCGGCAGCTATCCTCAGCCATTCTTGCCAGCAAGGCATTCTCCCGTACGCGCGCTTGATCCTGCAGGGTTGCACAGCGCATAATGGTCGGCAAGGCGTCTGCTTGTGCATCAGGAACCGTGTTTTCTGAAATAATGATCCCGCTCTCCACCAACCCGGCATCCTCAAACAAACATGGATCGCCAATGTGCGTCGCTACCCGCGAGGGGCAATAGCAGGTAACTTCTTCGCCCGGAACAATCTCGATTGTGACTTGTTTATCCATATCTATAGCAACCTCTGCTGTCTAGGATGCCCGCAACGAACCAGACGCACCATAGAGGCTAAGAAATGCATGCCCAACCGTCAACGCTTCTGGCATATTGCGATTCAATTGCGTGATGGTCGCCTCGATAACGTGTATGCGGCGCAAGCCTTCTTGATAGGACTCCGGCTGCGTTGCCCGCAAATACGCCACTTCGGCAGGAAAACGAAGTAATTTCTCATCACTTCCCGTAAACAACAGCAAGCCATCCCGCAACCAGCACAACAGCATCATCATGATTTGCTGGCGCACCTCACGATACCGCGCCCCCGCACGCCCATCAATCGTTTCTGTATCCACATCCTGTTCTTCCTCACGTGCCAAGGCCTTTTCTTCCTTGACCAAAGAATCTTTCAGCGATTTCAACAGCCGGGTAAGTTCTGCGGCCGAAGCCATGGCGCCGATCCGCCCTGCCGTCCCTAGGTTACGCAGAATATCCATCACGACATCATAGGCCTCTCCGGGCGGTAACAGCTCATCCTGCCCGGTCAGGGCAATACGTTGACACCGGGAAAGGATCGTCGGCAACAAACGTTGCACTTGATCCGTTAACAACAAAAACAAAGTCTGTTCCGGTGGTTCTTCGAGCGTCTTGAGAAACGCATTGGCCGATGCCGCATGACAACAATCGGCATGCAAAATCAACCCCACTTTCCAGCCACCACTGAAAGACGTCGTCACAAACGCATGCTGGAAAGCCCGCATCGCATCCACCGAAATGACCCGCGATTTTTTTTCCGGCTCAATCCGATGCAAATCAGGGTGTGTCGCGTGTTCGACGCCCCGGCATCCCGCGCAGTATCCACACGGAGCATCTTCATCCGTACAAAACAAACGCATCATCAGGCG
>SKVN01000125.1 GCA_007129405.1 Kiritimatiellia bacterium | reverse complement strand
CGGGCGGCGGACTAGGGGCAATCTGGCATGGGATTGCGGCTTCTCACATGATGGATCAGCGCTCCGAACTGTATCGTCACCGCAAGGATTCGATTCAGTGGTTCTATGAACTATCGCGGCGGCATGACGGATTGTTTGGCATCACAGGCGGTGAGCGTTATGACCAAATCAGTTACGGTCATGGTATGGGACTTGCTTTGACAGCGCCCCGCCGCACGCTCCAAATCACGGGAGCTCCACGATCGCCATATGCCAAGGATTTTTCTTTGCCGGAACGGCTGTGGGGACGCGAAGCAGACCTTACTTTCTTCGATATTGAGGGGGGCGAAAAGTATGGTGCGCGCACCTTGTTACCACAGGCCGAACGCGAAAGCATTTCCAAGGCGGATGAGGCCGGGTTGGAACGGCTGGCATATCATCCGGAGCATGTGTATCGCGAGTGGACAGCCGGTGCAATCCGCGATGGCCAACATTTCGGGTTGATTGAGCGGTTGTTACGATCGGATGATCCGCGGGCTCGTCAAACCGCTGCGATGTCGATCAATGATTTTGAGCCTTGGAATATGCGGTCCAGTCGCCACATTCAAAGCCGGTTAGGCATCCATCGTAATGACTTTACGCAGGAAATGTTTGATGCGTTGCTGGATATGATTACAAACCCTGCAGAAGCACTTTGGAATGTGAACCATGCCTTGTTGGCGCTGCCCGCAGCATCTGCCGAGCAAGTCATTTCACGCCTGGATGACATCTTACCGTGGTTGGAGCATGAAGAGTGGTGGCTGCAAGAAGCATCCGTCATCGCGATGGCCCCCGCCATGGCAGATGAGGCCGCCATGGAAAGGATCGTGCCTGCTGTGATGGCGGTTCTTTCCAACATGGAGCATGCACGCCCGCGTGGCACGATTAGCTGGTTTTTCGATCGGGCGACCCGGCAAGCGTCCTGGGAAATTCGTGAATCGGTCGCAATCGGCTTCCTGCATGCGTATCAGCAATTTCCATCTGTGCCAGATCCGGAAGAGGGGGTAGATCATTCGGGTATTACAAGCATGGCGCTCTATGGCATTCTCAATGATGTACTACAGGGGACGGATGAAACGATTCTAGCAGGCGCGCGTGCCAGTGTAGCGCGTATCGAGGATATGCGCCGTCGGGAATTGGACCTTGCTATTGATTCGCTTATTGCTGCCGGTGAGGGGCTGGCGGGAAGCGCACGTTCGGAAATTGGCAAGATTTTGCGGCAGTACTATCGTGCCGCAGTCGTCGGCGATGATCCGGAGACCTTACGCGAACGCATCGAATCTGGTCGTGAAGTCAATACCATGAACAAGCTGCTGCAGATTGATCAAATGGCGGGATTACCGGTTGGGTGGCAGTTGCTGGGAAACCATGAAGATGGAACGCAAGTCTGGTGGGTCGCTTCGTATGAACCGGCGGATCGGTTGCCTGACAATGTAATGGAGCGCTACCGCAGTGTTGATTTGCCTGCGCACTTACAAGGCTGGAACCAGTTTGATTATGATCCGGCCGCGCATGGGTGGATACGCAAAACAGAGGCAATTGGAGAGACTGCACCTTTGCGTTACGACCAGTCTGAGCGATGGACGGATGAACTGTTACCCGATGCAGGCGAAGTGCTTTTGGTGCGCAAATCTTTTGAACTGGAGGATTTGGATGCTGTCATGTACCGGGTGATCGCGTATACGCGCCAAGGGTTTGAGATTTATTTGAATGGGCATCGAATTAGCGAGGTGCGGGGACGCTCGCGTACCTGGCAACCGCGTATCACGAATTTCAATGATGCGATGAAGGCGCATTTGCGTGAGGGTACGAACGTGCTTGCCGCGCGCAGTTTTCTGCAATATTTTCGCGGCAAGGAAGGCAATATGACGATCTACATTGAGGCCTTGCCTGCGTTTCCCGAGATTCCCTAAGTGTGGCTTGGTGTCTTTCGGCAAGCGGTTTGGGTTGATTGATTGCGTTTGGTAATGGCTATGGCGCTGGGTGGAGCGCTGGCCCCGTCGCTTCATGTCACGCCGTAGTGCGCGAAGGCGGACGCTCCCCCCAAAGCGGTGCGTTCGCTTCGCTCGGCGCAGCGCTCCATATAGTTTTGTGTGTTTTTGGAGTGCGGTGATCTGAATCACCGCTCTGGGTTGGCACGGAGTGCCGGGGTCGGTGGTGGGCTGATCGTATAGGGTTAACGATGGCGTTTATTGAGGACATTGTTATGAGCATTAAAGTGAGAGTGGAGCGGAAGCCGTTGGTGCTTCCGACGTATCGTGTCGGAGAGCCGGAAAAGAATCCGCTGTTTTTTGAAAAACGGGTGTATCAAGGATCCAGTGGCAAGGTCTATCCGGTACCTTTTATTGATAAAGTGTATGATACGCCTGAACCTGTCCAATATGATGCCATTGAAATGGACAATGGCATTATCAACATGACGCTGCTGCCGGAAATCGGAGGACGAGTTTTCAGTGGTCAGGATCGGTCGAATGGCGGGTACGATTTTTTCTATCGTCAGGATGTGATCAAGCCCGCTCTTGTTGGATTGGCGGGTCCATGGATATCGGGCGGAGTCGAATTCAATTGGCCGCAGCATCACCGCCCCGGAACGTATCTCCCGACAGACGTATTTGTCGAAGACTGTGATGATGGCAGTTACATTGTATGGTTTTCCACGCATGATCCCATTCAACACATGAAAGGCATGCATGGCATTTGCGTACGCCCGGATAGTGCCTTGATTGAGCTCAAGGCGCGCTTGTACAACCGAACGCCCATCACCCAGACATTCCTATGGTGGGCCAATGTGGCCGCACGGGTAGACGACAAGTACCAGAGCTTCTTTCCGCCAGATGTACACTATGTGGCGGACCATGCGGTGCGTGCGCAGAGTTCGTTTCCGGTTGCACATAATCATTACTATGGCGTGGATTATGCCGCGCGCCCGGGGGCCAACGACTTGAGCTGGTACAAAAATATTCCGGTTCCTACGAGTTATATGGTCTGTGGTACGAACTTCGATCATTTCGGTGGTTATGATTTCGGGGCGCAGGGGGGATTTGTGCATGTTGCCAATCGACATATTGCGCCCGGGAAGAAGCAATGGACCTGGGGTAATCATGCATTCGGTTGGGCGTGGGATCGTGAACTGACGGATGTTAATGGCCCATACGTCGAGCTTATGGCTGGGGTGTATACCGATAACCAACCTGACTTTACGTACATCGCGCCGTATGAAACCAAAACCTTTTCACAATTCTGGTGGCCATATCAAAAAATCGGCCCGGTGCAAAACGCTTCGAAAGAAGCCGCACTTCGTCTTGTCGTACAGGATGATCACACGTTAGATATTGGCGTTGCGGTCTCCGGTAATTTTCCGGATGCCCGTGTCCTCTTGCGGCAGGGGGACAAAGTCGTGCTGGATCGACGCGTTGATCTTCGGCCGGATGCGCCGTGGCAGGATCAGACGATGTCGTACCGTGGCGATGACCCGCGTGAACTATGGTTCGGGGTGGAAAATGCTGCCGGCAAGTTGCTGTGCGCCTATCGTCCCGTGGATGGCG
>SKVN01000139.1 GCA_007129405.1 Kiritimatiellia bacterium | reverse complement strand
GCCCCCCAGGCAATTCGGTCATCCCACATTCAATCCTCCGGACTGGGTCGCCCAGTACCGCATCTCCGCCTGAAATCTATCTCCTTGCCCGTAATGCTCGGATTTCGTACTGTTTCTTGTATATGCCGCAACTTAATGAGTTGCGCGATCACAGATCCCAGACACTGCTTATGCCAACCGAAAATCAACTGAAGGTCATACAGGCCGATATCACGACATTGGCCGTTGATGCCATCGTCAATGCCGCCAACGAATCGTTGTTGGGCGGTGGAGGCGTTGACGGTGCTATTCACCGGGCTGCTGGACCTGAATTACTCGAAGAATGCCGGACATTGGGAGGTTGCCCGACCGGATCGGCAAAGCTCACAAAAGGCTACAAGCTGCCGGCAAAGTATGTCATTCATGCCGTTGGGCCTATTTGGTACGGCGGGAACAGCGGAGAGGAGAGGGCACTGGCAGGCTGCTACAGCACATCCCTGGAGCTTGCGCATGCCCACGGACTTTCTTCCATAGCGTTTCCATCCATTAGCACCGGTGTCTACGGCTATCCCATACAACAAGCCGCACAGATCGCCGTCAAAACCGTCCTCGAAACGCTCGCCAGACTCAACTCCAGCATCCAAGTAACATTCTGCTGCTTCTCCGCCTCCGACAAAGCCGTATACGAAGGCATCCTGCAACCAGGCGCACAGGCGGGCTAAGTGCACTGCTATTCTGCGTTTTCAAGGAGGGGCACTTTTTTTGATTATCGGTGGGAAATAGTCGTTTCAAAAAAAATATCCGATGGAAACACGCGATTGGTTCTTTTTTTATGTGATGCAGCGGGTGGCGTGTGTGTGTTTGTGTGTGTGTTGCGTCTTGCTTTTTCTCTATGTTTCAGGGTGTTTGATTGAAGGATAAGAAGCCTGCTCGAAGTCGGGTAAGTATTTAAATACCCCAATAAAAAAGGCCTTTTCTTAACGAAAAAGCCTTGAAGAAGATGGTGGGCGGCGAGGGACTCGAACCCCCGACCACCTGGGTGTAAACCAGGTGCTCTAACCAACTGAGCTAGCCGCCCGCTCTGCTTGAGAGCTGTGTAGCGTCTCTTATTGCGGGGGAGAAGTCAAGCGGGTTTTGGGATTGGTTGATGTGTTGATGGTTGATAGGGGGGGGCTTTACAGAAGGTAACGGAGGGAACGAAGGCTGGCATGCCAAGCCGTAGTCTCGCAGCAGGGTATATCATGCGCGTTGAGTCCGCCTTCGCCGCTTTGCGGGCTACGGCGTGACAGCCTTCGCTCTTCGCGTTGCTGCGAGCGAAGGCTGGTGGGCTTTGTGGCCGTTGTCCAATTCCGACTGGAGCAAAACACTTACACTTAATCGGACACACTTGATCGTTTACACGTAATATCGAAAGTCAGTGCTCATAATATCGAGTAAGTGTAGGGTGGATTAAGTGCAGGCGAGTAAGTGTGCAAACGATGAAGTTACAACCTAACGCCTAGCGCCTAATCCCTACAGGTGGCGGGAGCCGTTGCGGAGGAAGGCTTTGTGTTCGGGGGGAAGACCGTGGGCCGCTATGATGGCGCGGGTTTGTTCTACGTCTTTGGCGATCTGCATTACGAGGGCGTCGGTGGAGTCAAAGTGCCATTCGTCGCGTAAGCGTTTGAGTAGGAATATCTCGACATTGCGCCCGTAGAGGTCGCCCTCGAAATCGATGAGGTGTAGTTCGAGAACAGGGGCTGACATCGAATCTTTTCCATCAAAGGTTGGGCGTCTTCCATAACTAAAGGCACCGGCATAAAAGGTGTTGCCGACACGGGCTTCTACGGCATAGATCCCGATGGGCGGTAATACCTCATTATGGGGGTCGATGTTGGCACTGGGGAATCCGAGGGTGCGGCCGACGGCTCGTCCGGGAATGACGGTGCCGAGGATGCCGGGGGGGCGCCCGAGCATTGCTGCGGCCGTTTCCAGTTCTCCGCTTTGTATGGCATCGCGAATGCGTGTACTGGAAATCGGGGCATCGCGATACATGACGGGGGGCATGGTGTGTACGGATACCCCGGCATCGCGGCCAAATTCTGCGAGTAGGTCGGGGGTACCTGCCGCGCGGGAGCCGAAGCGCCAGTTTTCGCCGACAACGACTTGTGTGAGGCTGGGGGCGCAGTGAAAGAGCCAGTTGGCAAAATCGACGGGTGAGGTGGCGGCGAGTTCGCGTGTGAAGGGGAGGATGATGGTGCCGTCGACGCCATGTGCTTCCAGCAAGGCGAGTTTGTGCTCGAGTGATGTGAGCATGAGGGGCGCAATTTCGGGTTTGAGCACTTTCATGGGATGCGGGGCAAAGGTCATGACCCAGGCTTCGCCATCCTGGGCCTTTGCACTCTGGATGGCGTGTGCGATTACGCTTTGATGTCCGAGATGCACCCCATCAAAGAATCCGGCGGCCAGCATGATGGGCTTTTCGCGGATTTGGAGATCATGCAGGTTTTCGGTGGTGATCATAGAAACTCCTGCATGGGAATGACGCGCTGGGCTAAGGCGGGCCGGGACAATTCCATAATTTCGTGGAAGGCGAGCGCGTTTTGTATGTCCAATTTGCCGGATCTTGTACGGCGAAGGCGGGTTAGATGTGCTCCGCAGCCTAATGCTTCGCCGATGTCGGCACTCAAGACGCGCACATAGGTGCCTTTGGTACAAAGAAGGACAAATTCGGCATGCGGAGGCGTGTAGGAGAGCAACTCGAACCGGTATACGTGAATCAAACGTGGTTTGCGTTCGACGGTCTTGCCTTTACGGGCATGCTTGTATAGGGGAACACCGTCGACTTTGACGGCTGATGCCATGGGGGGTGTTTGCATGCTGTCGCCCCGGCGTTTTTGCATTTCGCCTTGAATGTCCTCGGCGGTGACGTGTGCAAAGTCATGGGTGCTGGTGACTTCGCCCATGGCATCGAGGGTATCGGTGGTTTGGCCAAGCGTCATGGTGCCTTCGTAGGTCTTGTCGGATGCCAGAAAGCGGTCGGAAATCTTGGTGGCTTTGCCGAGGAGGATGATGAGCAATCCTGATGCCATCGGGTCGAGCGTGCCGCCGTGCCCGACTTTGGGAATTTTGAAATTACGTCGGATGCGGTGGACGATATCGTGCGAGGTGGGGCCGATCGGTTTGTCGACCAGGAGCACACCGTCGGGAAAGTCGGAAGATATGGCTTCAGTCCTTGCTGTCATCGTCAGCAGGCTCCCATGCATCTGAATCCTGGGGATTCTGATGTTCGAGTTCATCTAGCACCGCGAGAACGTGGTCGCCTTTTTGGAGCGCATGATCGAGCTCGAAGTGCAAGACGGGTGTGTATTTGATGTGCAGATCCCGGTTGATGGTTTTCTGGATCATGGGGCGTGCGCGCTTGATGCATTGCATGGCATGATGTTGCTCTTCGGGCGTGCCGAGCACGGAGACCATCACTTTGGCCGTGCGCAGGTTGCGTGCGGTTTCCACATGGGTGAGGGTAACCGCCGCGCGATTGAATCCTGCTTCGGTGATCAAACGCGAGAATGCCTCACCAATTTCGCGCATGAGCAATGCGTTTATGCGATCCATGCGATCTGCCATGGCGCCATCCTTTGGGTTTCACGAGTACTTAGAGCGTCTGCTGATGCTCTTCGATCTCGTAGGTTTCGATTATATCTCCTTCGATCAGGTCGGAGAAACCTTTCAAGCGGATTCCGCATTCCTGTGCTTCGCGCACTTCCTTGACGTCGGTCTGGAAGTGTTTGAGCGACAACAGTGTGCCCTCGAAGAGAACTTCGGTTTTGCGTTTTACGCGCACGCGGTGTTTGATATTGACGATGCCCTTGAGAACGAGGCAACCGCCAACAATGTGGCCTTTGCCTACTTCGAAGATCTGGCGTACTTGTGCCTGGCCGCGTTTGACTTCCTCGAGTCGGGGGCCGAGCACGCCGATCATGGCATCGCGGACCTGATCGATGAGTTCGTAGATGATGCTGTGCAAGCGGACTTCAACACCTTCGCGTTTGGCGACGGCGTCGACACCGGACTCCTTGGCAACGTGGAATCCGAGGACGACGGCATTGGAAGCACTGGCGAGCAGGACATCATTTGCAGTGATATTGCCGGTTCCGGTGAGAATGAATTTCGCGGACACTTTATCTGATTTGATTTCGTTCAAGGAGTGTACAATCGCTTCGACGCTGCCTTGTGTGTCGGCTTTGATGATCAGGCTCAGTTCGCGCGTTTCGCCATCGGCGGTTTGATTGAAGAGGTCATCGAGCGATGCTTTGCGGGGAGCTTCAAGTGAAGCGGTTTTGCGTTCGAGCGCAATTTCGGCAGCGCGGTTTTTGGCTGAACGGTCGTTGGATAACACATGAAATTCAGCGCCGGCTTCGGGTACGCCGGACAGTCCCAGACATTTGACGGGTTTGGATGGTCCTGCACTTTTGATTTTCTTGCCACGGTCATCAATCAACGCCCGTACGCGTCCCCAATATTGTCCGCACAAAACGGCATCGCCGACCTTGAGGGTTCCGCCGGTAACAAGGAGTGTTGCGGTGGGGCCCATGCCGGGTTGCATTTCGGCTTCGACAATATATCCCGTGGCAGGCTTGCGTGGATTTGCCGTGAGTTCCTGCACTTCGGCTTCTAGCAGGATCATCTCGAGCAGATGGTCAATGCCTTCGCCGGTGATGGCAGATACTTTGCAGCAAATGGTTTCTCCGCCCCAATCTTCCGGTGTCAACCCTTCGGCTTGCAACTGTTGCATGACGCGATCGGGGTTGGCGGCGGGAAGATCGCACTTGTTGATGGCGACCATGATGGAAACATCGGCAGCCTTGGCATGTGAAATGGCCTCTTTTGTCTGTGGCATGATGCCATCGTCGGCAGCAATGATGATCACAGCAACGTCCGTGAGGTTGGCACCGCGTGCGCGCATGGCGGTAAATGCAGCATGGCCCGGTGTATCCAGAAACGTGATGCTATGGCCTGCAACATCTACGGTGTAGGCACCGATGTGCTGTGTGATGCCACCGCTTTCGCCTTTGACGACGGATGTTTCCCGGATACGGTCCATGAGGGATGTTTTGCCATGGTCGACATGTCCGAGGAACGTGACAACGGGGGGACGTGGCAGCAGGTCTTCCGGGCGATCTTTGACGGGGGCATCTGGATCGGGGCGTTCCGGCATGGCGGCGGATGCATCGGATTTCTTTTCGTGCTCTACTTCGAAGCCGAAGGATTGCGCAACTTTTTCGGCGACATCGAAATCCAGTTTGGCGTTGATGTTCGCGAAGATGTTCATCTTCATGAGTTCGGCAACGATTTTGTTGGGCTTTACGCCCATGCGGTCGGCCAATTCGCGAACAATGATGCCTCCACGAAATCGGAGGACGGTATCTCCTACCGGAGATGCTTCCTCATCTGTGGTAGGCGTTTCTTCTTTTGAGATAGGTGCTTTCTGCGGTGCAGGCTTTGCTTCTGTCGTTTCCGGTTTTGCGGGAGCTTCCGGCTTTTTCTCATTGGCTGGAGCTGGAGCAGGAACCTCTTTTTTCTCGGGGGCCTTTGCTGGAGTGGCTGGCTTTACTGGCTCGGTCGGTACGCTGTCCTTTTCGGGGGCAGCTTGTGCGGGCTTTGCTTTTGTCGTTTCCGATTTTGCAGGAGCTTCCGGCTTTTTCTCTTTGACAGGAGGTGGTGCAGGAACCTCTTTCTTTTCGGGGACTTTTTCTGCCGCGGCTTCTTTTGTTTTGGGAGTCTTTGGTTCAGGTGTTTCGCCTGCTTGGGCTGGTTTTTTGGCGAGAGCCCGCCGAACGGTTATAAGGTCTTCTTCATCCAGTGAGCTCATGTGGCTTTTGGCTGCAATGCCGTTGTCCCGTATAATTTTCAGGAGGTCTTTGTTTGGCAGACCTAGCTCTTTGGATAATTCATGAACTCTCATTGTTTGATACTCTCCTTGGCAGATATCCTGCGACAGCCTACAGGACTAGTCTTCGTCGTGCAGGTCTGGTTGTGCGTTAATAATGGATTGATAAAGGCTTCGTGCTTCTGTTGCGGGGATATCGAGCATTTCTGCCAATTCACCGGGTTCGGCGGCCAATACACCTTCAACAGAAAGAAAGCCAGCATTGACCAAGGCTTGGGCGGATTCCGCGGTGACGCCTGGTATTGACGCAAAGTCATTGATCGCGCGCTCGACTTTCTCTTCAAAGGAAATGGAGGCATCATCCTTCTGAATATCGATTTTCCAGCCGGTCAATTTGGCTGTGAGGCGCACATTCTGGCCGCGTTTCCCGATCGCCAGGGATAATTGCTCGGGATCGGCCACGACGGATATGCAGCGGTCATCGGGTGACCCCGTGATCTCGACTTTGGTCAGTTTGGCAGGGGAGAGCGCATTGATAACGAAGGTCTTGATATCGGGGCTCCAGCGTACGATATCAATTTTTTCGCCTGAGAGTTCGCGTACGATATTTTTTACGCGCATACCGCGCATACCCACACATGCGCCCACGGGATCCACTTTTTCATCGGTGGAGGCGACCGCGATTTTGGTGCGGTAGCCGGGTTCGCGGGCAATACCTTTGATTTCGACGATACCGTCGCCAATTTCGGATACTTCGAGTTCGAACAGGCGGCGGACAAAGTCGGGATGGCTTCGCGATAGAATGATGGATGGGCCATTCGGATTGTTGGCGACGCTTACGACATAGGCGCGGATACGGTCACCGACCTGATATTCCTCGGTAGGAACCCGTTCGCGCGCGGGCAAAATGGCTTCGGCGCGTCCGAGATCGATAATGATGTCTCCGCGTGTAAATTGGCGGACGGCACCACTGACGATGTCGCCATCGCGGCCACGGTATTCATCGAATACGATTTCGCGTTCGGCCTGCCGAATTTTCTGTGCAATGGCCTGTTTGGCGGTCTGTGCTGCAATGCGTCCAAGGTTAGCGGGGCGCACTTCGCGTTCAATTTCATCGCCCGGTTCCACGGAAGGGTTGATCTTGCGGGCTTCAGCGAGTGAGATTTCCTGCTCATTTGCAGCTTTTCCTTCTATAACTGTAGCTAATGCAAATGCCTTGATGTCGCACGTTTTACGGTCAATGGCAATGCGCAGGGTGCTATCTGCTCCTTCTGCTTTACGCGCAGCAGTTTGGAGAGCAAATTCCACTGCTTCAGTCAGTACTTCACGGTCAATTCCGCGTTCTTTTTCCATGTAATTCAAAATAGCAATGAGTTCATTATTCATTGGGCGACCTCGCTCCCCGTTTATTCATATGTCAAAGCGACCACACGATAACAAAAAGAGCGGGACTCCCCGCTCTGTAACCGATAGCCTTACTTGTTTCAGAAGCAACAGCTACTATAGAAAGAGGAGACAAGAAACGTCAAGCCCTTAAGAGAAACTTTTCGCAGTTGTGGAAATTCCCGTTGTTAGTCTTTCGGAGCTAGGCTTTAGGTCCCGTCCTGCAGATAGGTTGTCGATTGGTCTTGATCGGTGGGAGAATTATGTGGTGTTACGGGGTTTTTACGGAAAAAACGTTTTATGTCACAAATATCTTGTTATTTGATGGTATATGCGATATATTCGGACCTGTTTTTTATAAGAATTTTTGCGTTCAGGAGTAGAACCAAGTGGTAATTTTTGGTGGCATTCTTAGTGGCTTTGTATTCGTTTTTTTGTTTTTTGCGGTTACAAAATTAATCGCGAAATTCGTGCATTTTTTTAAGCCCTAGCGCGGTTTAAGACAGTCTATATCCGTTTTGCTTACTACGAAGAGCGTCTTCTTCGTCAGGTTCCATCGAAATAGCGCTACTATTTCTAGTTTACCTCTCTTTGCATGCGCTATTTTGCGCCATACCGCTCTTCCTGCCTTTCAACATTGGGAAGAAAACGGATTTATCATGGAGGGCACTGGGGCACGTAGCAGCCTTCGCTAAAGCTTTCCTCGCCGCTCTACGAAACGATGCGGGACAAGTCGGCAGCCATGGAGGAGGTTCGCGCGAATCCGGGATTGCCAATCAATGCGTAGATTGTGCTGATGGCACGCCTGACTCCCGACGATTCGAATCGTTTGTTCCAATGGTTACGGGGTATTGGAAGGGCGGGGGATGCGCTCACGCCGGGCTGAGCTGATTCATAAATATCAGCTTGATCCCATCAGGCAGGATTCAGTATTGGTTGTCCAGAAATATTTCGTGTATGAACGGCAGAAAGGCTGAGCTAGGATGACTGTGATATCGAAGGAGAAGAAGGGGGACAGCAGTGCTGTCTCGACGCCAACAGTCGGTGAGCAGCCCGTTGCGCTCAAGATTGCTTACATTGGTGGGGGTGGACGCGGCTGGGCGCCTGGCCTGATGAAAGATCTGCTCCTCTGTCCGGCGATGCAGGGAGAGATTCGCCTCTACGATCTTGACCTGTCCATGGCGAAGTTCAACGCGGAATATGGCAATTGGCTGCAGGGGCACCCTGATAATCTTTCGAAGTGGCGGTACCGGGCCGTCGACTCCCTGAAAAGCTGTCTGAAGAATGCGGATTTTGTTTTCTGTTCGATCGAACCGGGCCCGATCCAGTATCGCAAGTCGGATCTGGAGGATCCCATGAAATACGGCATCTACCAGCCGGTGGGTGACAGCGTGGGTCCGGGCGGGTGCCTGAGGGCATTGCGCGCGATTCAGGATTATCGCGTCATCGGTGAGGCGATTGGTGCGTATGCACCAAATGCCTGGGTGTTGAACTTCTCGAATCCGATGTCGGTTTGTACCCGGACCTTGTATGAGGTGTTTCCGGGGATCAAGGCTTACGGTTGCTGTCATGAGGTGTTTGGTACGCAGGGCTTTCTGGGCCGGATGTACAAGAGGGTAATGGGTTGCGAAAAGGCCCCATCTCGGGAGGAGATGCAGGTCAACGTGCTGGGCATCAATCACTTCACCTGGATCGACAAGGCGCAGTGCCGAGGGGTGGATATGCTGGCGCTTTTGCGCGAACATCTGCATGACAAGGGTATGATCAAGGTTTATACCGAGAAAGACGCGCCCCGGTCGTTGTTTGGAGATAGCAATCAAGTCAAGCTCGACCTGTTTCGCCGTTTTGGCATCCTGGCGGCTGCCGGTGACCGGCATCTTGCCGAGTTTGTGCCGTGGTACCTAACCAGCGAAGATAGTTATGTACGCTGGGGATTCCGCATGACTCCCTATAGCTACCGGTTGGAACGTCAGCGAGAAGCCCCGAAGCAATTGAAGAAGGAATTCAAATCGAGGGTCTTTCCCAAGGTGCATGGTTCAGGCGAAGAGTATATCAATCAAATGCTGGCGCTTCTGGGCAAGTATCCATTCCGCACGAACGTTAATCTGCCCAACAGGGGTCAGCAGCAGGGATTGCCAGCAGGTGCGGTCGTTGAAACCAATGCACTCTTCAGTGAAAACAGTCTGGAGCCGATCGCGAGCGGTGCGCTACCGGATAATGTCAATATCCTGGTGCAGCGTCATGTGGCGAATCAGGAGACACTGGTCCGGGCCGGTTTGGACAAGAACCGTGAATTAGGTTTCCAGGCATTTCTGAACGATCCGCTTGTCAATATATCGACCGACGCTGCCTGGAAATTATACACCACGATGCTGCGCAAAACCGGGAATCCTGTGTAAGCGTTACATCCTGTTGCAATCGATAACAGACGAATACCTGTCTTTTATTTCTTTGCGATCCCACCGGCCTTGCGCCGGTGGTGAAGAAAGTTGAAAAAGTGCGATTTCCCTAAAAACGTTTACCTCCACCAACCTTCGTTAAAGCTACGGTCCCGCCGGGATAAACCCGGTGGGGGCCAGAAAAAGTGCCAAGTCATTTGTCGAGGAGATCAGTAAGTCCTGACTTGATGCCTACCGGCCGCGTTTGCTACTTTTTGCCCCATGGATGCGCTACTTCAGACCGGTTCCAGCGGGAGTGTGCCCGTGCCTTTGAAAAGCGACCCTTTTTTTTCGCATAACACGCACGATCGCGAACCAATCATGAGACGATGCCTTAGATTCCTGATGGTGTTAGCCGCAGGTCTGTTTTGCGGGAGAGCTTCAGCGGCGGATGCCGGAGACGGCATTACCGTGATGTCATTCAATGTCCTGCGAGATGCATGGGCGAAACCGGGTGACCCATCATGGGCAGATCGCAAAGCGGATGTGTTTGCGACGATTCAGCGTAAAAGCCCCGATTTCGTTGCAACACAGGAAGAAGGCGGCGGGCAGATGGAGGAGATGCTGGCCGCACTTCCCGCTTACCACGAGGTTCCCGGGCGAGAGATTTCCGGTGGAATCCTCTACCTTCACGAGAAATGGGCCTTGCTCGATCATGGGCTGACCCGCTTCGTCAGATATGACGACGGAAACTCAAAAGATCGCTATTTTATCTGGGGTCTATTCAACGAAAAATCGGCGAGTCGGATGATGTACATCTATTCGCTTCACCTCCCGTATGCCGGGCAAGCAACCCCGTCTGACCGAGTGGCTGGGATGGCGCAGATGGCCAGGCACGTGGCGGCACGCCAGCAACAAAGCGCACCGGTGATCCTCGCCGGGGATTTCAACTCGACGACGGATATGGACAACATGCGCACCCTGACGGGCGAGATCGGTGATCTACCGAGCAAGTTTATCTATGCCCACAAGGATGTTGAAGTCCGTGACGTCAGCTATGGCATCGATCACATTCTCGCTCTGCCGGGAACTACGGTGCGCGAATCAGGTGTCGTAGCGGGTATCTGGACCAGCGGTTCGGATCACCCTGCCGTCTACGCGGTAATTGAACCGTGAGGACGTTCTCCTCAACTTTACTCAGTAGGGTGGATGTTAGGCGGCTTTCTGGTCATTGATCTCCCAGCCGGCTCCATGGAGGGTAAGCAGGCCAATATCGGTGAGGGCTGTGTCGTTGGTGTTGGTCTGGTTGGAAGTGCCGGAGAAGGTGAGGGCGTCGCCATTGCCGGGGGCTGTGTTCCAGTTGGCGGCTTCGTCCCAATTGCCATTGATGTTGCCAGACCAAGTGGACTGCGCGGATGAACTGGAGACGGCGATGACGGACGCTCCGAGGGCGGCAAGGAATTTGTGGGGTGTGATTGCCCCGATGCAAAAAAGAATGGAAAGGGTCGCGTTTTTGATTGTCATGTTGCTAGCTCCAACTATGGCTTGCCGCATAAAAATATTGGTTCGCATATTGCTACCATCGAGAAGTTATTACTGTCAGATTATTACTATACCACATGCCGGAACGTGAAGGCATCGATGCATTTTGCGTATGGGAAAATCCTACATCCCGCCAGACCTGGGTTGTAACTTCATTTTAGATCGAGCCGCGTCTGTAGGGGCAGTCCAGTCCCTTGGGCTGCCCCGGGGATGCCCCAAGGGACCCGTCTTCGCCCTTTGGGCTACGCCGTGGCCTGCTGGGGCATCCCTACTGCGCTGCGACACCAAAGTTACACCCCCGCATCATCTTGGGTGCCCAAGTGCCGGGGCGAACCAGTATCTTCATATTAGCGTTTGCCCTACCAAATGGGTTTGACAACATGATTCTTTGTAAATTATAACGCTGCATGAATAAATATCGTCAAATGCGCGTCATTGTTACGGAGGCCTTGGACACCTTTCGCGTGGTCAGCGTGACGGGACCGCGACAGGCAGGCAAGACGACGTTGGTTCGCGAAGTGGCGGCGGCGCGTGGTATGTCCTATGTTTCGCTGGAGGATGCGTCGTTGCGGGCCATGGCGGCGGCGGATGCAGACGCATGGCTGGCTGCCTTGGGTGAAAGGGCGGCCATAGATGAGATTCAGCATGTTCCTGACTTGTTCAGGGCGATCAAGCGGCGGGTGGATGCCTCCGATTGCCCCGGCCAGTATCTCATCACCGGTTCCGCGCTGTGGTTGTCGATGCCAGCCATTGGGGAGACGTTAGCCGGACGGGTAGTGTTGCTGAATCTGTGGCCGTTTTCTTGTGCGGAGCGTGAAATGCGGGAGCCGTTTGATCCGGAGCTGCTTTGTGGTCCCGATTGGTCTCCCGATACCATACGCAGTCGCGTGCAGAATCCTGCCGGTGCCGGTGGGATGCGCGACTGGCTGGCTGATTCGATACTGCGCGGCGGATATCCGGAACCATCCGCCATCGAGAAGCCGTCCATGCGTAAATTGTGGTTTGAAAGTTACGTCAGCACCTACCTTCAACGTGATGTACTTGACATTACCCGCATTGAGCATCCAGATGCCTACCGGCGACTGATTCGCCTCGTGGCCTCACGCACGGGCCAGCTGCTAAATGGCGCCGCTCTGGCTCGCGACCTTGGACTTCCGCAGCCCACGGCCAAGCGCTATCTGGACTGGCTGAGCTGGACGTATCAGCGGTTCCAGGTAGAACCCTATTCGGTCAATGCGGGCAAACGCCTAGTGAAGACCCCGAAAACCTATTGGTCGGATACCGGCATGGTTGCCGCGTTACTGGGATGGTCATCCTGGGGCGAAGTGGCGGATGCCGGCATGGATGGTGCGCTGCTGGAGACCTGGGTCGCGAATGAGCTTCGCAAGAGTCTGGATGCGAACGGATATGCACCGCTTGCATTCTGGCGGACCCACGGCGGTGGCGAAGTGGATTTTCTTTTGGAGCACAAGGGGGGACTGACCGCGATCGAGGTCAAGCTCGGCATGCGGCTGGATGCCCGTGACCTCAAGGGCATTCATGAATGCCGGGATGCACTGGGGAAACGTTTCAGACGCGGGATTGTACTGTACGGGGGCAGCGACCTGCTGCCGCTCGATCGCGATCTGTACGCAGTACCGCTGGCCATTCTGCGCGGCGGCCATTCGCGCCAGTAATTCGAAGTTTTGCTTTTCTTTGCACACAATATGAACGCCCTATTTCGGATTACGATTACGGGCGACGATTACGGATAACCATCCTCCTTCGCGCTACGCGACTACGGCGGACATGGGAGCGCGAAGCACAAATCGTCGCCG
>SKVN01000033.1 GCA_007129405.1 Kiritimatiellia bacterium | reverse complement strand
TACTGCCAGCCTTGCCCGAGGCATGGGCGAATGGCAGCTTCCAAGGGCTGGTGGCACGCGGCAACTTTGTGATCGATGCCGAATGGATAGATGGCCGTGTAATCCGCATCACCGTAACCGCGCGCAACGGCGGCGAATGCCGCCTCGCCTATCCAGGAATTAGGAATGCGCAAGTCACCGATGACGCAGGAAACGATATGAATACGGAAGGCAATGGTGGCGGCAAGATATCCATCAGCATGACAAAAGGCGAGAAGTACATGCTAGCGCTTGGAGATAAAAATGGTGAAAGACATGAATATTACCATTTTGCGTTGGGGCAGCCCTGAAGAATAAAGATTGCAATCGATAATGCGATCTACCATGTGACCTGTCGTATGGTCGGCAATTGGCAGACGGACAAGACGTTTCTTTTCAAGGATGATGCGGATCATGTGCGGTTCCTTGATCGTCTGGGCGAGCGTGTTGAGCAGTTCAACATCCGGCTTTATGGATGACCCCGAATGGCACTGTAGACTTCAGTCTTCGCGCCTAGGGTGCTGCCGGTGCATTGGTGACGGCAAAGCGGTAGAAAGCATTTGGCAAAATCATGTTGGTCCAGGAATTTTGCCCGTTGACAGGTACAAACTGCCCCACTTCCTGCCATGAGCCCGTGAGCAGATTCGTGCGCATCTGGATGGCGATCGGGGGCAAGTCCGGTGCCGCGGCATCATGTTCCCAGCGCAGGGTGACTTGCCCGTTTTGCAGCAATACCTGGCGAATGCGCAAGACGGAATCCGGATCCAGCGGATTCATACCCGTCCAGTATTTCTGCCAGATCGGAATGCCATTGGCGTCCACATCCAAAGCCGCCGCTTCGAATTCTTCGGGCGTCGATAGTTCTGGAAAGAACTCCAGCAGCCAGTCATGCGGAACCGCATAGTTCTCGGTCACATCCACATTCCCCCACGGGCGCGACAACCCGATCCGGATATCATCCACGAGAGCCGAGACCTCTCCTGCCCCCTCAATTTTCAATCCGGAGTAATGAGCTGTATTCGTATTATAAAAACCCAGATTCTCCGCAACAAGCTCCTCATTGATGTACAGATCCCACTGCCCCTCCGTATGGTCACTCAGAAACGTGACGCGTATCCAAGCGCCCGTGGTGACCGTAACATCGTCGAGTACGCGCGGCGTCTGCCCATCGTATACCACGGGATGGCCGTCCGAATGAAACATGAGGGCGGTCGTCGCATCTGGATCCGGTAGTTCCCCGTCCCAATCAGCAAAAACAGGCTGCAAGAATAGATCCGTCCACACGCGGGATTCGCTCCCGGCAAAGCGCTGCCGCATATATCCCGCAGGCTCAGTGATTTCTCCGGCGCGCTGCCCGGTGTTGATGCGCTCGGATTGCACAACCACACCGTCTGACTCCCAATGATTTTGACCGTGAAGATCGCCTGGGGCGCGGTTTTCGAAATCCTCGACAAACGGGAGGACGATGTGCACTTTCACGGCCAGTTCGGCAGACGGCTCGCTTTGCCCGAACGCATTGCGTGCAATCAGCACATAAAAATAATCCTGCCCATTATCGACAGCAGCGTCAATATAGGTATTGCCGGATACCACAGCGATCTCTTCGTAGGGCCCTCCACTGGTCGCAGAACGACGAATGAGAGTTTCCTCTGTATCGGCTGATACGGACCAATGCAGTTCGACACGGTCAGAAAATGCCTGGGCCATCACATCCCCAGGCATATCAGGTTCGAGCGTCCGCCTGACAATAATCAAATGCGGCCCATCGGTTGCACTGGCTGCAGCCTCACGCGTACGTACGGCTAGTGCGTCCGCCTGCAGGTCACCGGTTTCCAGGTCATCCCAGCTTGCAGGCATGCTGGAAACATTGATATCAACATCCCATCGCGGCTCCTGTGCAATCAGGAAACTGGCCTTTCCCGTGCTCTGCGTCCGCAGGTAATCGGTCACATCGATCTGCCGCAGGGCATAGGTAGAGCCGGCTGTGATTTGCCCGAGAATGTGGGCTGTTTCGCCGGCTCCTTCCACAACACTGTGCCGGATCTCCCGGCCCAACGGTGCGTCCTGGCGAAGGTTCGGAGCATTCTGCCATGTCAGACTATGCTCCTCCCAGTCGTGCGTACCAATGCCATAAAGATGCGCATGGATATTGTTGCCTCCGTCGCGAGCGGCCACAGGCAAGGAAAGAATAGCGAATTGCACGCCATCCAGATCCATGTCTTCCCCCAGATCGAATTGCAGGAAAATGGCGCTGCGCTCATCCGCGCTCGCGTCATCATGTCTGGCATAGGCCGATTCTGAAGTTCCGTAGTTCGTGCTTGCGTGTATGCCGTCGCGCACCATTGTATCCTTGGAGACAGAAAGCACCTGCATAGGGCTGTCGTCAATGGTTATCTGCCGCTGCCCCGGAATACTAAGCAACCAAACCGTTTGCGCAGGCTGGTTGCCAGGAAGAATGCTGCCATTGCTTACTTCTTCTATCGAACGAACGATACCTGTGCGCCATTGACTGACATCCTCGATGATCGCCAGGTTGCCATCCGGAATATCAAGTGCCGAAAGGTCGATATCCAGAGGGACACTGCTGCCGGATTCATTAACGGAAAAAATATAATAAAAATCGCTTACGGGATCATGCGAGACAAGTACGCGCAAGCTGGATGCCCCGGTTCCACTGATACTGTGCGCAAGAATATTCCGTCCGGGAGCAAAGCCCTTGTTGAACAAGCGGTAGACTTCTGCGCTTCGCCCCATGGTGCCGTAGTTGTGCGGGGCATGGTTGTTATCGGAAAAAGCCATCCCGTTTTTCTGGATGGGAAAGTTTCGCGTCGAGGGATACGCCGTCATGCCAAACTTGAAAGCATACAGCTCTTCCATACCGCTTTCTGTGAGCGCGGTCGTAATGCCACCAAACGTTACCGCTTTGGAAAGAGTATGGGAGGATGCCACCTGACCATCATATGTGGCCCCAGTATGCACATTGTATTCGGTAATCGCGAAGGGCAACGGTGCGATACCGGCGGGGGTCACGCTGTTTACCGCACTCCGCAAATCGAGAAAGTCACTAGCGAAACCGCTAGCGCCAAGATTGTAGCGTTGGTATGCATACTGTTGAAATAGCTGGAACCCCGGCGGTGATTCGCCAAGGAAATCGGTCTGGATTCCCTCGACAGCAGGCCTGCCATAGCTGTTGAATGACGACCCCGTGGAACCCGCTGTTACCGGCGCATTAAAGCGTGGCTCGAGATTCTTTTCATATATGCGATTTACATCGGCCAAGGCTTGCTGCACAGCATCGGCCGCGAGACGAAGACGCATCAGCCAAGGCGCGGGCTCGATAAAGCTGTTGGTGTGATCCGGTTCATTGTGGGAGGTGAACCGCTCGACACCAAATTCACGGGCGAGATAGAATGCTGCGGTGTAATAGGTGCGCCATGCAACCCATTTGCCAGCCCAGTCATCCTCATTAGCAATCGGGAACGCACCTGCACCCAGCGTCATTTGTGCCAGGATATCACCACCCATCTCATGAATCTTCCCCAGTGCATAGCTGGGAACGATGCGATTATTTCCCGTTAAATCGGTGTTGAAGCGGTCGAGGACAACGGGCCAATTGATATAATCTTCATTGAGCGGGTCACTGCTTAGTGCTGCGCGACGTGCCAGAAACGAGGTTTGATCTACCACGTCTTGATCGCCGGGGCGCTCCGTTCCTGCAACATGGATATGTGCAGGATTCAAAAAAATGCGGGCACCCGAAGCACGCGAATAACGCCACCAGTCAGCGGCATTACTCCCTGGATAAAAATGTCCCAGATTGTATGCGAGTACGCGTGGTGTGGGGCGCGCCACACTACTGCTGACAATGACTTCGGCAGCATGCGTTACGGCATGCATGGAAAGCCATCCTAGCATAATCAAGGTGTGCAAGTAGCAACGTAGCAGGGCAAGTCGGCGAATCGAAGATCTCATTACAGTCAACTCCATTTTAAATGTTAAGAAGGCTAATATCCCATAATCATCGTGCCGCCGCTCACCTGATACCGCACGATCACAATGCCGCTACCGCCGGCTCCGCCTCCTGGGCTTGAACCATCGCCACCACCGCCGCCTGCACCACCCCCGCCACTGCCAGTGTTCGGTTTGGCATCACCACCAACAGCATCGGGATTCGGGTCACCTCCAGATGTTTGACTATCGCCAAGGCCACCATCTCCACCACCGTCTACACCTGAGCCAGCGGAACCACTCCCATCAGGGCGCGCACCACCACCACCACCGCCTGCATATCTGACACCCCAAACTTCGAGACCTAAGCCACCGTTACCGCCAGTGCTGTTATTTGGTGCATTTTGACCATGGCCGCCCCGACCACCACCACCGCCAGCAGCTCCGCGAAAATTATTGACATTACTACCTCTCCCTCCATTTCCGCCACCGCCATTGCCTGTGCCGCCTGCGGTCGCACGAAAGCCGCCGCCACCGCCCGAAGAACCGTTTACGCCGTTGTTACCTACGGTTGTGTCGCTCCTGCCTGCCCCGCCACCGCCAGCCGTTACGCCAAATGCTGATGATGCACTGCCGTTCTGCTCCGAGCCCCCCCCGCTACCGACAACAATGGTATAATTCGTCTGGGTCGCAGTAAGACTGTTTGTGATGACAGCACCGCCACCGCCACCGCCACCCCTGATCTCACCCCCGCCACCGCCACCGCCCACAACCAGAAACTCAACCTGTCCGCCGGTTGTAACTTCCAGACTGCCTGATGATGTGAAAATATGCGCGCGCCATCTCACTCCATCGACAACGTAGTTCGTGACGGTTCCGCCTGCAGCCCGCGCCCACTGTGCCTGCGCCGCATATGGCAGTGCCATTGCGCCAACCATTACCGCAGCAACAATCACTTTGCCAGCAGTACGTTTCGCTTGGCTACCACCAAATCCCATCATACCAATCCGCATTGTTCTCATGTTCATATCGTCTTTCCCTTTATAGATATACAAGGAATCCTGAATATCTATATTTCCCATATGCACCGATAAAATATCAAAAACCATTTTCGTTTTCTACTTGTCATTAATGCAAATAAGATTGTAATTAGTGCAATGAAAGAGAGTATGAGAAAGCGCAACCGGACTCGCTCCATTTTATATTGCAGTGCATTTGACGCCCATCGGACCCACCGCACGCTTGTCGAGTTTGTCAACAGGCGTGGATGGGATGTGATTTATATGCCGTGGGATGAGCAATCCATATCCGCACTCACCGAGTCAACCTTCATTGATGGCGTGATCAGCCACCTTGACGACAATGCGACAAAGCAACTCCTCAAGATAACACCCCGTACCCCGCATGTAACATTAAACGCGCTGGCAGCATCTGAAATTGGCATCCCCGGAGTCGTGCTCAATCACCGCGCAGCAGGAAGGATAATCGGGAAGCACCTGATAGAACTGGGCTTCCATCACATCGCCGCATTTGGACATTTGCATACGAATGCAACGTTTGCGGAACGAATGGCCGGGGCAACCGAAATCACAAGCGAAGCCGGTCTTGCGCCACCCCATGGATTGCCCTTGCCACCTAAAGAACAGAGCCCCGTCACAAAGCTTGCTTATTATGCAGATGCACTCAAAGCACTCCCCGCACCCCTCGCCGTCATTGCCTATACTGATGGTATCGCCGTCACCTTAATGCATGCCTGCCGGCTTAGCGGTTTTTCCATCCCGTCACAAGTTGCCATTTGCAGCTTCGACAATGACCCCATATCCTGCGACCTAGCCCTGGTCCCGCTCAGCAGCGTGGAAACCAATCTGGAACAACAAGCCATAGAAGCCGCAACGCTCCTGGCAATCCTGATGGATGGACAGCCCCCTCCTGCAACCACCATTGTGATTGAACCGGCAGGCATGATCGTCAGGCGATCCACAGGCATTGTAGCCAATGCGAACATCACGGTGGCAAAGGCCCTCGCCTACATTCACCAACACGCCTGGCAAGCCGATCTGAATGTGCCGGAAATCGCGCAAATGACAGGCATGTCAAAAAGAACGCTTTTCATGCTATTCAAGCGCGAGCTCTCCATATCACCCCTGCAATACATCAATAAGCTACGCGTAAAAAAAGCACAAAGCCTGCTACAGGAAACCAACACCCCCATCAACAAGATTTTCCGGCAATGCGGCTTTGCCAGTTACTACCAGATGCATCAAGCCTTTAAACGCACGACCGGCCATTCCCCCAAGCACTTCCAAAAAGTGGGGGCAGAGGGGTCGCGGGGGGGGGAGCTGTTGTTTATAAGGCACTGAAAAATGTTGACGAGACCATCTGATCTGGTCAGGAATAAGACCGAACGCGTCAAGACAGGGAGATTGAAAATGGAGAAAGACATATATATTACCTCGACTCATTTTAGCCACCGACATACACCCGTTTTTTTTATTTTAAGTCTACTCTGTCTGGCGGGGTGTTTAAGCGTTGCAGCGCAGCCAACTTCATTCCGGGATGAATTGGTGTTGTCCACGCCAGAACTAAACACGGACGTTCCTTTTTCACCAGAACCGAAACGTAGCAGGCTCGTCTATACCGGTGAAGATGGGCGGCTCGTCTATCGTCCGTATTCGGATCGGGGTGATATCATTCCTGATTTTTCGGGTGTGGGCTATCGCAAGGGCGAGAGGGAGCTGCCGACGGTTCCGGTGCGCGTCACCCTTGCGCCTTCGGTAGACGACAGCGACGATACCGCCCGCATCCAGCAAGCGATCGATGCGGTCGGCGCAATGCCTCCTGATGTGGATGGATTCCGGGGCGCGGTTTTATTGCAAAGAGGCCGTTACAGGGTCGGCGATACCCTGATCATTCGTGAAAGCGGAGTCGTCCTTCGTGGCGAAGGGAGTTGCGAGAATGGCACCATTCTCTATGCGGATGCACCCAGGCGATACAATGTGATCTCCGTGGGGAGGCCGACTGGGAGCCGGCAGGAGGTAGAGGGAACGCGCCAGAAGGTTATAGACGCATATGTCCCGGTTGGCTCCCGCACGTTGACCGTGGCGGATGGTTCGCCATTCTCCGTGAGCGACACCGTGGTCGTGGGACGACCGGCCACGCAGGAGTGGATCGACATGATTGGCATGGGGCCGGATGGCGATATGGCAAGACGGGGCGGACAACCCTGGCTACCGGAAGAGTATACGTTTTCCTTTGAGCGGGAGATTGTGGCCGTTGACGGCAATTCCATCGTGCTGGATATTCCTCTCGTGCAAAGCCTCGACCAGGATTTCGGAGGCGGCTTTGTCTACCGTTATATCTTTCCCGAACGGATTCAGGATATCGGGGTGGAACACTTGCGTATTGTATCCGCGTTTGACCGAAGTCAGACGGGAACATTATCCGGGAGAAACCTGGAAGGTCCGGGAGATCCGGCTCGCCACGGGGAAGTTTTCTATAGCGATGGTGAGCATGCGCGCAATGCTGTGGCCATGGACATGGTGGAACATGCCTGGGTCCGGAATGTAGCGGCACAATGGTTCTCTTATGCGGCGGTCACGATATCCCGGCGATCGGCGCATGTTACCGTAATCGATTGTGCGTATCTGGATGGTGCTGGTCCGGTTAGCGGTGGGCAGCGCTATGCCTTCAACATCTCCGGACAGAAGAATCTTGTGCGCGACAGCTATGCATTCCGTGCGCGGCATTCCTTCGTGTTAAGTGCCCGTGTGCCGGGTCCCAATGTTTTTTACAACTGCCGCGCCGATGAAGCGATTTTGATGAGTGAACCGCATCATCGCTGGGCCACCGGAGTACTCTTCGACAACATCAAACACTACGGCGGGAGTCTATGGGCCGTCAACCGGGGCACATCGGGAACCGGACATGGCTGGTCCGGCGCGCAAATTATTTTCTGGAACTGCACGGCTGCGCTCATCGCCGTGCAAAGCCCGCCCATGGCCGAAAACTTTGCCATCGGTCTAGGCGGAACACCTGATCGCCGGCCCATCGATCTGACCTGGCTGAGGCGTCAATCAGGCGAGGAACTTCCGAAACGCCCGGAAACCCCTGCACACGGCAGTGGTCACATCGAGCATCCGCACAACCCCGTCGAACCACCCAGCCTCTACCTGCGTCAGCTGGAAGAGAGAATGTCAGCAAAGCAGTAGCCGCTTTGGATGGGGTTTGGAGTGCGGCGATCAAAATCGCCGCTTTGGGATTGCGCGAAGCGCGGGGTCGGGGATTGGCTGAGCGGGTTGGGTTGTGCGCTGGCGTTGGTTGGCTGAGCAGGGTGGGTTTATCGGAGGTGGTGGGTTTTCGCTTTGGCGTTGGGTAGTGCGGCCGGCCCCGTCGCTTCATGTCACGCCGTAGTTCACGAAGGCGGACGCTTCCCCCAAAGCGGTAAGTTCGCTTCGCTCGTTACCGCACTCCAATAGCTTTGGATGGTGTCGAGTCGGCGGGCGTATGCGAGAAGGGGGGGAGGCCGATGTCCCGCACCCATCCGGCAGGTACCGTGCCGGCATCAAGCGGTTCGCATCCCAGTACTTTGCGGATATTCCGGATAAAGGCGGGCATCCCGAAGGCGCGTGACTTGGCTTGATATAAAGCCAGGCGTTGTAAGGCGCGCTGCGAAGCGAATCCCGATTCCGGCAGCGCCATATGCAGTCTCAGTGCTTTATCGAGCAGTTTTCTGGCTTCATCTTCGCAAATCTCCTGCCGCTTGATCTGTTGCCATAGCTGGTTCAGGCTTGGCGGATGGAAGGCATACGCGTAGCAACATTCCAGTTCTTGTCTGGCAGTCAAGCGGCACCGTCCTTCCATAGTTCAGCGTCGGCACGGAAATTCTCAAGGTTTTCCAGCACCATGCAATCATCGTTAAAAGGAGCGGGCAGCCGGTTGACAGCATCGGCTACTTCGGCATAGGTGACGCGTGCTTGCGTAAGCAGATACTGGATATCCCCTTGATCAATGGCATCGTACCGGATCAATTTGCTGGCAATTAAATCTGCGGGGGATCCGCTTTTTACTGTGAGTCTTGCGCCTTGCCACAACACGGTGGTACGTTCAGGAGATGGTTTCGGCAGGCATAAGCGCAGTGCCTGAATCCACTCAATATGATTTTTGCCGGTATCCTCACGGGGATTCACAGGAAGGCCCGCTTCTTCGGCGGCATGCCTGAATGCCCCGTAATCGACGTCCGAATAGGGGCCCGCCACGTCGATATCGAGGCTGGTCCGATCGGGTTCATCCAGCAGAATGCAAACCGCACTGCCGTAGATATAAACCATGGCAGGTCCGATGAGTGCATTGTCAATACGCTCAAGATATGTCAGTAGCTCGTTTTTGTCCACGGACGCGACACTATCAAAAAGAGCAGGCTGGCGCAAGTGCGCATAGCTGGTTACAGCCTTTTAGCGTACGGATTCTTTTAACGCTTCATTCGGCAGTTAGCAGCAATATCACCCCTGCAATAGACGGCTCAAACGAGGATTTTCTGGCGCCATTGGACGAAGCGGTGGAGCATCAAATTGGAACTGGGATACGGCCGTGTGTTCTGGAGGAACGCTTCGTAGGACGCATGTGCCTTGGATGGCCGGTTGCCGAAATCATGCGCGATGGCATCTATGAGCAGGAAATGGTTTTGGATGTCTAGTTGGAAGGGCTGCTGCATGAAGCGGGCACGGGTAATCCTGCGGGTGAGATAGGCGGCATCATACCAAAGAGACTGCCGCCGGAAGTACCGGAATCGGGACAGGATCAGATCGAGATCGTCTTGCATGCGTTGGGGGCCTATGAGAAAGCCGCGCAGGACGGTTGTCAACAATAGCACCACGGTGCTGCTGTATGTTGCCCAGAGATCGGGAGAGTCCACCCCTTCGCACGTTTCCAGCAGATCCACAGCTCGTTTGGTGTCACCCGCGTTGAGGGCGTTGAGGGTAAGCAGCATGGTGGCCAATGGTCTGTAGATTTCAGCCTCGCGACTAGGTGTCGACAAAATGGCGGACGGATCCAGATACATCTGCGCTTCTTCCGCTAATTGCGGATATTTTTCGGCTAGACGCTTCATGTCGTCAATTTGGCCCAAGGCATGCAGCGCGAACAAATAATGAATATCCGTTTCAGGAAACGCCTCGATAAGTTCCCTGTAGCGTCCAAGCGCAAGATAGGCTTCGCTTGCATGCATCGGACCACGACGCATGGCCTCTTCGTATCGGCCGAGTCCTATAAGTGCGCGTGTATCCATATCTGCGTTTTCGGGCGGCATTGCCAGAACGCGTTCCCACTGGCCACATTGGCAAAAGATCGCCTTGTGTAAGCTGGTATTGACATGCTTACCATAGCGGCGAATGGCTTCATCCAGTTTGCCCATGCGCTCAAGCGCCTGGAAACAGCGTTTGGGCATAGTGGCACATTGTTTCAGCACCTCCTCATATTGGCCCATCGCCAGCAACACGCGAGCCGTCAGGTTCATGCTTGCATCATCATGCACAAAGTTTTTTTTGCGGATATCGAGGTAGGCGCGTAGTGGCTGCGGCTTGCGATTTTCATACAGATCCTGAACTTGTTCCATCCAAAGACTAACAACCGCTGCTTGCTGGTGATTGTCGGCTTTTTGATAACACGCCCGCAGGTAACGCGCAGCGTGATCGTATCTGCCCGATGTAAATAGCAAGCGGGAACTATTCATACCAGCCTGATACGCATAATGGCCGTTCAGAAGGCTCTGCCAGATATCGAGGGCGGCGCGTGGAAAACCGGTGGCCTCAAGACAGCAGCCCTTCAGGAAGCGGAGCTGGTCTTGCACCGCATCGGCATGCGAGGACGCCAGTCCTTGCTCGCATGCCTGCATGGCCTCTGCAAAATGAGCCTTTCGGAAAAATTCCAGGGCGGGACGCAGGTAATCCGTCTCCAAAGGCATCGCAACCTGACGGCGATATGCAGCGGGCGTGATTTTGAAATGCTCTTTGAATTCCTTGTCAAAGTGAAAGCGGTTGGCAAATCCTGTTTTTTCGGAAATGGTCTCGATGCTGTCCCTGCCCTGCGCAAGCAATTCCTGGCTTCTTTCCAGTCGCATTTGCTTCAGGTAGTACTTCGGCGACTGCCCGAGGTTGGCTTTTGCCCATTCGCAGAAGGTGGCACGCGACATACTCAGGTGTGCGGCCATCGCAGCGGTCGTCATGCTGCGGTTGTCCATGTTTTCGGTCATGTAGGTCCTGAGTATTGAAAGACGATCGCTCTTGGGGGGCTCTGGCAAGGACTGGATAGGGATCCCGGCTATTTCAATGATCAGGGAAATCAGCATCAGCGCAACAATATTCGGCAAAATGTCGGGCGAACCGGATGTTAAAATGGTAGATTTGGCGGCATGATTGAGTTGATCGAATAGTCCGGCGATCTGTGCGCTTTGCGTGTAGTCTGCCAAAGCTGGAATTTGCAGGCGTTCCTCAATCCGGATCGTTCGGTTAAGGATGGCATTGATCTCAAGCATGCGGAAGCGATTCTCTGCTTCTTGATCGTATTCCGCAATCCTGTCGAAAGTCAGATCTATCCGGCTATTCCCGCTGCAGACAAATGCCACTCCCTGGGGAACCCTGATGGTTTTGCGTGCGATCCTGCAGACTAGCAGTCCCCTCACAGGGAGCAGGATCCGGATACCGGGGGATGGCGGGAGCGTGGTTGTGGAATAGTCACGGGTGAATTCCCGTGTTGCCAGATGGCGGACTTCCATCGATTCGTTGCTCTCGAAATCGCTCTGAAGCGCGGGCACATCCAGACGTATTGACAATGATTTCATATAAGCGACCAAACCGAATATGACTTATCACATAGGTATAATCATGCATTCCTGATCTCGAAACAAGACAAATATATATAAAATACAGACGCCATGACATACCAAACCGGGGGTCAGATACCTTAGTATACAGACAATACATTATGTGTGTATTTCGAAGGATTGATAGGGACAGTCGAGGCTTATTTGACAATCGAGGACAATAACCTGGTGTTGGTCGTTCCCGAACTCAATCGGCCGACGGTGTTCCGGTTCCGGTAGAAGGGGAAATGCTGAAAAGCTGAAATAGGGAGAGGTTAACCGCTAATTTGGCTAATTTGGCTAATTGAGTTGGAGCGGGGGAGCAGGTTACAGGCGAGTCGTCGAGTCCTTCGATTCTGTCGAATCAGTCGACACGATTGAGAGCGAGAATGGAAAGCAAGAATATGGAAACAGGAAACAACAAAGAGAGGAGTGCAAGATGAAGAAAACAATGATGCTGGCGATGATGGTTTTGGGGATGGTGGCGCAGTCTGCGCTTGTGGCGTGGGGTGAGAAGACGATCGTGTGGGATTTCAACAATAACGACGGTGTGGTCTCCACCAACGAACTTGCCGATGAAGGCGTGGTCGCGAATGATGCGACTGCTGCTGCCTCGGGCGGTGGCAAAACCGCCAGATTTGCAAATAACCGTGCAGAGGTTAATTTGGGTACGGCCACGAGCCTTGGTACGGGGACTTTTACGTTCACTATCGAGATTGGATCGACGCCGATCAACATCACGGATTTGGACTTTATCACGGGCGTCCATTCCACGGCAGGCACTGCTACAGATAATTACTACAAATGGGAAATCGAGATCTCAGTTGATGGTGCGTCCGCATCAGAGTCGGAATTCGCATATTACGCGCACGGGAATCGAGCCAATGTGAGCCAGCCAGAAAGCGTGACATTATCAGGCTTGGAAAATCTGAAAGACATGTCGGTAACATTTCAGTTTATCGGATATTACGGCACGAATCCAGATTACACGGGAGGGCAGAATACCGGTCGCTGGACATTCATTGACGATGTCACATTCACAGCGGAAGTGGTAGTGCCGGCGGGCACCGTGCTGCTGATCAAGTAGGTGGGGTGTGGGCAGGCCCATGCTTCGCCTTTGGCTACGCAGGGCACGGCAGTAGACTGCAGACTGCATACCGCAGACTTTTTTGCGGGT
>SKVN01000109.1 GCA_007129405.1 Kiritimatiellia bacterium | reverse complement strand
CGCCACAAGCCAACACACTTCCAATCAATCAACCCGCTCAGTGCATCTCCGCCCCCGCGCTCCGCGCAATCCCAAAGCGGCGATTCAGATCACCGCACTCCAAAGGGGCTAACATCGTGCACAGTAGAAAACAAAACCACAACATCTTGTGTTTAAAAATGAAGTTACTGGCTAGCCCCGGCCCCGAGCGCGCTCGGATAATGCATGTTGAAACTTTAGGGCGGCAGTTTGGAAGTTCGGTGAAGGAGAACGGCGACGAGATCGGATTACGAGTCGGCAAAATAAATCGTTTACCGTTCGCGTCGCCGTTCTCGTGAGCCGAAAAGGGAAGCCAATGTGGTGTTAATGGGGAAGTTACTGGCTAGCCCCTAACGCCTAAACCCTAACCCCTAATCTGGAGCAGGAGACGGGGATCGAACCCGCGACGTTCAGCTTGGGAAGCTGACATTCTACCACTGAATTACTCCTGCCTCAAAAAAGCGGCCCTACTCTAACGCCACCCGAAGGGGGAATCCAGCACTTTTTCAACCAGACCGCGCACCCTATCCACACACATAACATGTACCCTTACTCAGCATTGAAAAGAATCTCAAACTGAAGGAGGATAAAGGGGTTGGGATCATAATTTTTCGACTCCGCATATTCTACGCCAGGTGCAATCTCTACAAAAAGCCAATTACGATGCAGCAATTGGCGATAAACAAACTCCACGGTATAGATGATGTCCGATGGGTTGGGCATATTCTGCCAGACACCGCGCCCCTCTAAACGCCACGCCCGACGTGCCGTCAACTCACGATACAGGGCAATGCTCTGCTCCGGCTTGTATCCAGATGATATTTCTTCCCAAGTCAAACGGCTCAAGCTGCGTATCCCGTAAACATCCGCCAACGGGAGCCTGGCCGAAATCTCGGATTGACTCCGCCAACCATCGTGCGTGAAATACGTTACAGCTTGCGTTACATCCAGCGCCCAACGGCCCGGCCGATAACGTGTACGCCCCCGCAACCGAACAAAAGCCTGCCTCGGACTACTAAAACGATAACCCCCATCTGCCCTTATCGACATACGCAGATCACGCAACAAAAAATAGCGCAATCCAAAATCGGGGTCGGTATCAATAGGAGGACGAGTCAAGTCGCTGACATCACTTATGTCGTCCTCACTCGCCAATTCGTTGAGAAATAACTGCCAGCGCTCTTCTATCCGCGGCAGCGCCACACGCAAAGAAAAATCTGTCAGCATCCGCCAACCATTAACAACATCCCCGCGGACGCCCACGCCAACACGAAGCCGCGTACGACGACCTTCATCCGCAATGCTTTCATCACCAAAAAATTGATCCACACGCGCAAAAGGATCCGCAATCACTGCCGACATACGATCATACCATTCGTCTACACGCTCGTACAGGGGCGCTGAAGGCGGTACATCATCAGACGTATCATTTCGTTTTTCTGCAACATTCGCATGACAATCTAATGCTGGCCAACCCGCACACAAGAACAAGACAACCCCGCAACCAAAACAGGTTGCTCTCTTGCCCTCGTTTTGACCTGCACATAGATGACTCGTCATTCGCGGATTCACGGATTCTTTTGCGTTTGGGTTCTTTGTCATTCGCAATCGGACGATACACAACGCACCATCAGATGGCTAGCCCGCATATCTCACAACAACGGCGAAGAATCGCCGCAGGGCATTTCATGCAACTGATTCTGTTGACCCCTCGATAGCACTTACCTTAGAGTGCGAGCATGAAGGCGGCAATATATATACGAACCTGCAAACAGGACAAGGCACACCATGCCTATAATTTACAGAAGCAGGAACAACATACGCGGGAACTCGCCCGGCGCCATGGCCTGCGCGTAGCGTTTGAACATGTGTTTTGCGATCTGGATTATCCCGGAGATGCCCCCCCGGGCTGCTGGACACAGTATGACGATCAAGGCCTGACGCGCCCCGCATTATCCGCCCTGATTCACGCCATTGAGGAAGACGACGTACGCTATGTGATTGTGCGCCGTATGGATCGCCTCGCAACCGCATCTGAAACCCTTACCAACTTATTACATTTCTTCGTGCAGCAACACGTACAGATTCTGGCCACACCGGAATCCGGCACCACCGCAAATGATTTATCCGAATCTTTTGCAATCTCCATTCTAGCACCCGTGATCCGCTACGACACGGAGGAGGAACAAGAACGCAAAGCGAAGCTGCGCACACGCAAGATTGAAGAGATTGAGCGACTCAAGGACAAGATTATCCGGCTAGAAGCGGAAATAAAGGAACTAGAAGCATGAAACGCATCATTCTGCTACGCCATGCCAAAGCGGTTGCGGAACATGGCGGCGGAGATTTTGCCCGCCCCTTAGCGCCACATGGCATTGCGCAAATCCAACAGGTCGCCCATAGCTTCCAGGCGCACGGCTGGAAGCCCGAGCTTGCCCTTGCCAGCCCGGCGGCACGTGCGCGCGAAACGGCCGAATTACTGGCAAAGCATATCGGCAACCTCGCTATCGTGACAGACCAGACACTTTACCTCGCAACCGATCGTCGGATGACAGAGGTACTGGCGGGAATGCCGGACGAAATACAAACCTTGCTACTCATCGGACACAATCCCGGCATTTCGGAGCTTGCCGCAACATGGAATAAACAACCTGCCGTGCAGCTTCCCACGGCGGGCTTTGTCGCCTGCCAACTCGCAATCCATCATTGGAAAGATATCCTACAACACATCCCAAAATAAAATGGAACGGATGTTTTTTTCCCTTGCAATCCATAGAAACATAGCATACCTTCCAAAGCTCTTGATGACCGACGTGGGGGCGTAGCTCAATTGGTTAGAGTCCCGGACTGTCGATCCGGTGGTTGCGGGTTCGAGCCCCGTCGCTCCCGCCACTTTCGGTCACAGCACACGGCATATCGCAGGCATCCAGAACATACTACCGGGCACCCGCAAACATATGCGTATCACCAAGTTCACGGATATCGGGCCTTGTCTGAACAATCTCGATAATCAAGTCCTCTTCGTCACCAAGTTCAGACTCGATTTCATCGTCCGTAACCTGCTGGAAAGTCGGCAAATAGCGATAATATACCTCAAGCATGAGCGTGCAGAGAATCGTATCCATAACTTTGCCATTGCCACCCGTCATCTCTCGAGCTGCAGGTGACTCCCAAAACCCTGTTTCCTGGGGCTGCCCCTTGTGATCCACATACCCGCTTTCCTCTCTCGAAATCACGTTTTGAACCGAAACTAGCGGACGGGAGAATTCGGCATTCCAGCGATCCCAAACAGCGCCTCCCTCTTGGAAGTAGGCCTGTGTATTATAATACCAGTAGTACACAATACTTCCTGCTGGAGGATTCTGCCAGTTAAAGGGATAATTCGCCATCCCGGCAATACCCATGCGTGTCTCCCGGGCACGACCCTCCCCCAAAAACTGCATGGATAGCACCCCGGCACCCGTCAATCCCGGATGGCGACTTCCTCCACGCATATAACCGAAGATACCTGCCGCATCACCCTGCTGACGAAAATGGCCTTTGACCCCACCAACCGCACGCGCCATCGCATTGGTAATCCCCGGTAAATCACGATGCAATCCTGCTATCTCTGCAGCCTTAAGTGCCTGCACACACCAAGCAGCATACGAAAGATCATCCCGATTCGAACCCGAGGGACGCAAATTATAATCAAAACTACCCGTTGGGTTCTGCCCCTTTACAATGACATCCAAAGCCTTCAGAGCTGCATCCCTGACCATCGGAATCTTGGTCATCCCGTAAACCTCCGCCAAGGCATACGCTGCGATGGGCTGCGTGTAATCATGGTTATCCCGCCCCCGGAAACGACCGTTATCCTCTTGTGCGCCTACGAGGTACCGAATCCCGCGCTCAATGGTTTGCCCAAACTCCTCGGAAGCCGGTGTCGCACCATATCCGAGATACGCCAAAAGCGCCAAAGACGTCATGGCCGGCCTGCTGTTACCCCATGAGCCATCCGCACGCTGATTTTTCGCCAGCCAGCGCAGCGCTCGTATAACAGCTTGCTCCGTATGGCCTCCACCGCCATAGCGGCCTAACGCTTGTCCTCGCGTTCCCGGATTACGACTACCAAGCATACCGCTTAAAACGACTGGACTACGAATTTGGGCAACCGAGTCAAACTCAGCAGGTTGCACACTCGCATCTTCGGCCGTGGGCGCAGCCACATCCGTGGGCATGGGCGCTACATCCATTTGCACATCCACCTCGATATCCACCGGATCCGGCGGCTCCAGTGGCTCCATCTCGGGCTGCTCAATATCCTCCAAATCCTCCATCGGCGTCGGCTCTATAACGGTCACCTCAAATGACTGCGTGGATTGGGGGGTAAATTGGGCCAACAAGGCAATCAGGAACAACATCAGAACAGGAACGAGAACTGCCGCAAAGGGAGATAAAAGACGCAATAGCTGCAGACGGGCCCACTTGTGCTCGCCGCTCTCAAGAGGCTGTTTCAGCCCCTGAAATACACGTTTCCACTTCTGACGAAACGTAAGCTCATCAAACAGCCGCAGCAAATCATGCTTTTGTAATATCTCAAAGGGATCTTCTTCAATATCGGGAACCGGATTCAAATCATCGCTCATAACCCTGCCTCCAACGGTTTATTCCACACCTCGCACAACTGTTTCCATCGTATATACGCTCAGCACCCCATGTTCCTTGGATCTTTATGGATACCTAGTGATTTTTTACAAAACAAAAATAATATTATTCTGAAGGGGGGGCACCAAACCACTCCCCATATAAACGCAATCCGTGCCCAACGCCAGGCACGTGCCGCGCCGCCCAAGCCGGACGCCAAATATGATCCCAAAAACGGCCTTGCAAACCAAGCCAGTATAAGGGCGGGGCTGCCAGCAAATACAAGAAAACAACAAGGCTCGTGCCCAATACATGTTTCCGCACACGCCGCCAACGGTAATGCGCCGCTACCTGTTCACGAAAAAACAGCAGTTCAGATGAACGACGCCCCTCGAAACGAATATCATGCAACAACCGTTGCGCATAATCCCACTTCCGACCACGAATTGCTTCCCGGAGCCGACCAATATCCCGATCAAGCTGCAATCCATCCAGCTTCTTTTCTAACGCTTCGAAGGCACGATCAAACGAGAGTTCGTTGTATTCCTCTACCAAACTGCGCACCTGCTCATAATGCGCCTGCGCCATACCTCGTTCAATTTCTGCACGAAGCTGCGTCCGACGGCGCAAAGCCTCGCGCGCCTTCTCGCCTAATTCATGTACCTGCTCCAATAATCGGCGACCATTAACTCCCTGTGGCCGGAAACCGCTAATCGACTGTTCTTCTTGTGCAACCAGCACAAACTCCTTGCGCTCCATATGGGATCGCATTTCGTCCAGACCACGCAAAATATCTTCATACTGTTTGGCATCGCTGCCGCAAACACCGCAATATTGTGTCCCAAACCGAGACTCTGAACCACATTCGCGACAAAACACGCCACCATCCCAGCCGCATTTTCCACAGTAGCGAATCACCGCCGGATTGACCGTCTCACACCATTTACAACGCCATGTCACTTTCCCTGTGGGAAGCGTCTTCTCGCCAGCACTACGTGTCTGCTCTAATACAGCCCGAAACGCACTCGCATCCTGCCAGCGCTGCTCCCGATCCGTCTCAAGCGCTTTCACCACAGGCATACGTATCACTTCCGGCAAATCATTCGGACGAAAATAACGCGGATTTTTACCCGTTACGCAAAAATACAAAAGGGCACCAAGTCCATAGACATCCGCACGCGCATCCGCCAGACTCGCATCCGACTCCTGCTCCGGGGCTCCATACCCGAGCGAAAGCATACGCTCGCCTGGTAAGGTTAACGGATCGCCATCCTCCTGACGAACCTGCGCCAAACCAAAATCTACAATTTTCGGCTCCAGCCCCGCATCCAAAAGTACATTGCCAGGCTTCAAATCACGATGCACAACATTATGCTTGTGTGCATATTCAATGGCACGACATAACTTCCCCATAAAATCTATGGCCACATCTAAAGCCATCGGGCCTTCACGATGGATGCGGTCGGACAAGGTAAACGGCGGAGCAATTCCTCCGCTCTCCTCGTGTCGAGGCCCCGCAATGTACTCCATAACAATATACGGACCATCCGTATCTTCACCCAAAGCATAAATATGAACGATATGAATATGATTCAAAGAGGCCGTTGCGCGGGCTTCCTGAAACAAACGGGTTTTAAGATTCGCATCCTGTAACAATGCCGCGTGCAAGCGTTTGATGGCAACAACACGCCCCAAGCGACGATCACGCGCAAGATAGACAACCCCCATACCCCCACCGCCGATTTTATCGATCCACTGGTACTGCGAATCGAGCGCATCACCCTCGGTGCGCCGATACACGGTGGAGTCTGCCTTATCCGTATCACGGACCATATCGGGCAGCTTGATCCGGACGGTTTCGCGCGCTTCCGTATCTACGGCAATTGACTTTATGTCTTTTTCCATAATGATCCTGTATAGCAGGAAACCTCTTCAGGATTCAACATGATCTGCAACCAACAATAACCCACCGTATCGGCGATACGGTGCCCGCACCTGTTCAAGAGGTTTCTGCTCCTGAGATTCGATTAGCGCCCGAACGCGCGGAACAAAAGAACGCGTTTCCGATGGTAGCCGTGCCGCTATCATATCGTATTGATTACCACGCGTATGTAACAAACGGGCAACGCGATTTTCACCAGCATTATACGCCGCTAACACCAATTCCCAGTCACCGAATCGAACATATAAATCTGCCAGATACCGCGCCGCCACTTGCGTATTGCGCAACGGATCCAACCGTTCATCCGGATTCCGCGTACGCAATCCATAACGCTGCCCGGTCTCCGGCATCAGTTGGAAGAGCCCCACGGCACTGCGTGCACTCACAGCAACAGGATTAAATCCTGACTCCACAGCAGCAAGCCAAACCAGCTCACCGGGAACCCCTTCCCGTTCGAATATTCGTTTTAACCATTCTATCATGTATTCCTGAGAACCGGATACCTCCTGCCAAGGCTCCAAAGGCACCATGTCGCTGAGCCAATCACTGTAATACACTTGCGGCTCCACTAGATGACGAGCTGCACGCTGCTGCATACCGACCCAGGACAACGAAAAAACACTCGCCATGAACAAAGCCGTCAAAATCATGACTTCCGATTTCAACCAAGACGCCTGTATCTTTTTCTGCCACATGCAAACATCGCCTTTCGACCCACCCCAACCTTGCAGACACGTCCATTCAAACCATTTTGCCGTTTGCTTGCAACCCCGGAATAACCGGCTTAGGGGTTAGCCGCGGCCCCAGGGTGCCCCCACATGATGCATCATGAAACTTGATAATTGAACAGCCAATATCCAAGTCCAATATCCAACGGATCAAGTTCGGGAGTCCCATATTTGGAAATGGGACATTCGTTGCCACTCCCTGCGGTCATTGCTTTCGCTTCGCTCAAGCCCGTCTTCGCTTCGCTTCGGCTGTTGGATGTTGATTATTGAAATCGCCTTGTGATAGATCGTTGGAAAAACCACAACATCTTGTATGTAAACATGAAGTACAGTCTTGGAATTAGCCCCTAATCCCCAATCCCTGCTAGCTCATAGCCAACATGCGGTCGATCGAGAGCTTGGCTTTCTCACGAATATCGGCCGGCACCTCGATCTGATACTGCATATGGCGCAACGACGCCACCGTATCCTCTAGCGTAATCTGTGCCATGTGTGGGCAACGATGACTGCACATCCGCAACATTTCGCTCTCCGGCGCCTCGGCAATGATGTTGTCCGCCATCGCACACTCCGTCAGCAGCAAATAGCGTTTCCCCGGATGTTCTTTTACATAACGGATCATGGCTGAAGTACTGCCCGAAAAATCAGCCGCTTCCGCGACTTCAGGCGGACACTCCGGATGCGCTAAGACAAGTACATCCGGGAATTGCTGGCGAACATCTTCAATGTCTTGCACGGAAAACAATTCATGCACCTCACACTTTCCATGCCAGGCAATAAAGGATCCCATACCACCGGAACACCCCGCTGCAGCTTGTCCTGGAAAAATGATTTGCTTGCCCGTTTCCCGCGCTACATTTTTTGCCAGATACTCATCGGGAATAAAAATCACCGTATCGCTATCCAACGCGGCAACGATCCGAGCAGCATTTCCAGATGTACAGCAGACATCTGTTTCGGCTTTTACATCAGCATACGTATTGATGTACGTAACAACAGGAACCCCCGGATACTGTTTTTTTAGAGCACGCACATCCTCTGCCGTAATACTCTGCGCTAACGAACAACCAGCTTTCTCGGCTGGCAAAAGCACCGTCCGCTCGTGATTAATAATTTTAGCCGTTTCCGCCATGAATTCCACGCCACAAAAAACGATGACCGGGGCATCCGTTTCGGCCGCTTTGCGGCACAGTTCCAGTGAATCCCCCGTAATATCCGACACGGCATGATACAACGCAGGCTCCATGTAATTGTGCCCCAGAATCACGGCCCTCCGTTCAAGCTTCAGTTGATTGATTTCTGCCGCAAGCTCGGCCTTGGCACGCATTTCCACTTCCGGCACCAGATCTTTGAGATGTTCCTGCATCCATACAAGGATGCGCTCGGGATTTGTTTCTTTATGTATCATCGTCTCGCCACCCATAAAAAAAGGCGAAGTATAAAGACTTCGCCCGATAATTGGCTCCGGCGGCTGGGCTCGAACCAGCAACCAAGTGGTTAACAGCCACCTACTCTACCATTGAGCTACGCCGGATTACATTGGAGCCTCACAACATAGTATTTATCGGCATCTGATGTCAATGAGGAATTTCCCGTTGTTAGCCTAAAGGCGCGTTCTGTTGAAAAATGGTATCCTTTGATTCCGAATCGTTCATCATGATCTCATTCTTTCACTTCAAGATAGTAAATCCGGCTGCAGTTCGGTCCGACCGCGATCACGCCCCGCGAGCCTGGAACAGGATAATAGGATGCACCGAACCGGGAAATCGTGCCGCGCTCCATTTCGCTATGCACATCTTCAAAAGCGGGAATATTGAGAACCTCACCTTGATCGGTAATGATCATGGTGCCGATCCAAAGATAGTCCTGTGCGAGTGCCAGATTCGTACTGCTCGCAAACACAAAGTTCTGCGTTGCTTCCGTGCGGGGCAGGTTCTCCCCGATCCCGCTTGCTCTGCGGCCAAGCTGATGCGTTAGTTCCGCATTTGAAGTAAAAGGATCAAACCGGACAATTCCGTATTCGGCATATGAATCAGAAAAGCGCTGGCGATCATACATCCTTCTTGCATGCAGGATGATATGTCCGTTGTCCTGTTGTCCCCAACCGTATACCTGACGCGTAAGGGATAACTCCTGCTGGATTTCCAGCGTATCCGGATTCAAAGACCATATACCGTCAATTCCATTTCGCCTGTCCGCACCATGCAGATCCGTCTGAACCACAAGAAAGGCAAGATCAACACCATCAACCCGCGCAATCATGGGAACACTGTGCTGCGTGGCATCCAAGGGCGAAGCTGGCGTTGCTCGCCGGGTCGACACGATCAGGTGCCACGTGGCGTCTGAAGGACGGCGGACAAGCGTATAACCTCCATGCAACGACATGACAAATGTATTACCCAACTCCGCAACATACATGATCCCTGCACCAGGATAACCACTATCCGGCGTCCACAAAGCTGGCTTGGCGTCTTCAGACGGAAAATGAACAAATGAATATCCCACCCAGAACAGCACACCACCAGAGCTACCGAAAGACGCCTCGTACGGTGCATCCCATGCCGCTTCGCGCCGGATGGACCTCCCCCAGCGTTGCCAAGGCGAACCATCCAAGGGAATGCGCACCACATACACCTCGGGCTCTGCCCCATAACTTTCTGCCACAGCGTAGAGGGAACCATCACGAACCCCTGCCACGGCCAGTAGACGATGATGCTTCTCCGCGAGCGGATATAGAATGTCGGCCCACCTCCAGGTCAAGCTGCCTCCTGACTGGAGTTCTGGACGTGCGCTATAGATTCGGCGCAGAACAGCATCCAACTCCCCCCTAAAAGATCCATGTTTGAACGAGCGCATGTCGACTTCAATTCTGCGAACCTCACGATCATCTAACAATACACGCAACTGCTTAATACGGTCAATCAGCGCCGCATAGTCCGCTTTCGGACGACGCGTCAACTCAAACGGGAAAAATTCAATGTTCATATCCATGAAATGATCGCCAGCTTCGGATCCGAGGTAATTCCGGAAGCGCAGCAGTTCCGGATGGATCGCGAACAATGCGGCCCCATACTCAACATGGCGATTTTCCAACATGAACGCATACTGCTCAAGGTGCCATGCTTCGCGCTCGTCTGGATCCTCAATCAATAGATCAATCATGTCCCGCTCAGCAGCATAGGCAGCGCCCCTGTATCGAGAATCAGGTTGCTTACGTGGGGAGACCATATCCTTGCGAAGAACATCCCGCACTGCTAGCATCCGCTGATGTAACGCGCGTCCTTGCAAACCATCGAAACGCTTGTCCAAAACCAACGCACCAATACGTCCATAAGCCTCTACCACAGGATCGGAATGCTGCATCATGCTTTTGAAAATCGGACGTAGCGTGACAATATGCTCTTCCGTAACCACAAAATGTGAATCGAAAGGGTATGGATGATACGACGGGGCACTTGCCCTGATGCAGCAACAACAATAAATTCTTGGTTGATACCCGCCTGCCAGCATGGCCAGCCTCGCAAGCATCCTTGAGTGATTGCGAACCCAACCAGAGGTGATATGGTTGGTCTCCAGGTGGTCAAACATGATCGGATACCCTTTCGTAACCAACCTCCAGACACGTGCATCCGGACGCATCATAAACATTTGCGGTAACAAGGTGCGGATGCAGAGTTCCATATCCGTAACAACAATGTCGGGATAACCGGCATAATAATGTTCCATCACAAAATCCAGTGCCCAGTCCGCAAAACGCTGGCGAGCCTCATCCAACGCCTTGTCAATCGCTGCAAGTTGCGCAGGATCTTCAACCCCACGTGTACGATCATGTATGCGACGCAGTATGCGGAGCATAACGCGAAAAACACTACTCGGATAACGATGCAAAGGCTCTCCCATTTGCGTCGTTTGAATGCCAAACTGCTTCCACATTTCAACCGCACGCGAGAATTGATATGCCTCAGACGGATCAATGAACAATCCATTGACCGTATAATAGCCCCATGCCCGATGAATCACTACGACATCATGCGGCGCGGTTGCCACAGCCGCCTCTACTGCACGATGCATCTCCTTTACAGCATTTTGAAAATCGTCCGCTGTGGCATCATCTCCCGTTCGGTTCCACTCACGAGCGGCCTCGCGCGCCACATGCAAATAATACTGCGCATCATCGAAATGCCTGAATGCCTTGGCCTGACGATCGATCGAGGCGACCGGCTCCAAAACATCTTCCGCCTGCAACCAGGATCTGATTGCAGACTCCACTTGCACGACAATACCTGCGACATCCATGTCTGAATGTGAAAAATGCTTCTCCAGCAAGTCATGATCTGCTTTATCCCTAGCCCATAAGGATATATGCACGCCGCCTGTTTCTCTATCGCGACTTACTTCTAGCACCAAGCGAACAGACGCATCCATCAACTCAGCGGCAATGCCTTGCAAACCGGATTCGCGATTGACCCATTCCAGATGGCGACGATTAAGCAGGGTAGCAGATGGTATTTGCAAGAGCACATCCTCCAGGAGCACACCGATAGCCTGCGACCATGGGTCCCACATGCCGCCGAGATCCACATTACGTATGGCCATCACCATAAATGGCACGCGATCAGTTTTGGGCACGTGATGTTTGTCGAAGGCCAGTTCAACCGCCTGAGCCATTGCTCCCGCCATCAAAGCCAAATCCTTGTCATACGGTATAGGCGTCTTGACCAGCATTTCCCCCGTACGCGCATCAAACACACTGGCGTGCCAGGGAGCTTGATCCTGTTCGACTGACTCCAGCACCGCGAAAATGGACGCCTCCAATACACGCCCGACTTGAATCGCATGCTGCTCCTGCATAGCTCCCATCCGCGAAAGGTCCTGCTCCGCCAGCAGCTCCGCAATTTTATGCCGGTCTACCAGAACAATATCGCGCGCCGTCGTGAGCATTGCTTCCGCCAGCTCCACCACCGCCAGTTCCTGTGGCTTCCGCGCCGCCCCCACCAACGCAATCTGCGTTTCGGCAATAACGGGCAGCCCCATCAACAAAAGCGAAAACGATGAGCGAAAATATCGGCTAAAGGTTTTGAGAAATGCCATGGTAATTTTTGCTTTGTATGTTTGGTGCCATTCGAGAGACCATTGCACCAGTCAATGGTGTCTTGCGGTTTCAACGAATGCTAATCATCGTTTCATGCGAGTATGGCCTAATCATTCACCAGCTTCGGGAGCATGCGCTCGGCAATGCGGGCGGCGGCTTCCTGGAGGGCGGCTTTACCGGCTACCTGTTCCGTCAGGTCTACGACAACTGCCGTTTCCCGGTCGATCGCAAGCACTTCGCCAGTCTTGCGATCAACGGCCTTGACCTCCAAGCGTGCCTTTACGCTTACAAGGTTGCCACGACGCACCGCAAATTCGCTGAAACCCTCTCCCGTAATCAGAACATCAGCTTGCGCACGTGACGCAGAATCGGCATCCAGCAACGGAAACCCTACATGCTTGGCAAAGAGAATCATCTCGGTTTCGGCAGCCGGATCGATAACGACCTGCCCAACATGCTGTTCTCGAATGCTAACAAAAAGCGAAGGACGCTCCCCGTCGCTGATCTTTGCACGTAAAGAAGACAGCCGGTCAGCTTGTGTAACCGGTCGTGCCACTAATTCGTCTCCACGCTCGCTGATTGTCGCAGCCACTTGCGCAGCGAGCGCAGTGACCAATGCCGGCAGCGATTCACCACGCTCCCCCTTGACAGATGCGCCGAACACACGGCTCGTTTCGGTGCCGATAATCCGGGCCACCAGATATAGCGAACGGT
>SKVN01000021.1 GCA_007129405.1 Kiritimatiellia bacterium | reverse complement strand
TTTCCGAGGCAGAAGACCGTATGCGTTATGCTTTGTCGCGGCGCGTTCTGCTTGAAACCGTGTTGATTCGTTGTGCGCGTGCGGCTACGGTAGTTACGTTGGAAGAGATTCTGGAAAAAATTCAGGCTTTACGTGAGGCGGGGGGCACGGAGGCGGGCGATCAAGTGGCGGCCCGGCGGGCTCCCAAGGAGTCGGCGTTTCGCTCTCGTGCCACGGATCCATCCCCTGTTACTGATGCTGTATCAGAGGCTACTGTTGTGCGCGAAACATCTCCTGCTGCAACCCCGGAACAAGATCCGGATGCCGATGCTAGAATGTTTGTGCGGTTAACGTCTTGCTGGCCTGAAGTGGTGAAGCGTGTGAGCAAGATTGCTGTGGGATCTGCTGCTGCCTTAGCTGATGTTGTGCCTCTGGGGGTTGAAGGAAATTATGTAAAGCTGGGGTATCCACTTGAATTTCGGGAGCGCATGGAAGTGTTGCAGCATACCCGGCTGCAATCCGGCTTGCATCAGGTTTTACGTCGGTTTCTTGCCTGCGATGTCGTCGTGCGTCTGGAAGGATTTGATGAAAAACCTCCGCGCATGGAGGTGCCTTCACATATTGCTGATGCGTCCGTGGATGGTGGGGCTGGGGCACCAACGAAGCAACGGGGTGCATCACGTGCGGCATGGTATCAGGATCCGCATGTGCAAGCTGTTTTGGAAGCGTTTAATGGAGAGTTAACAGATATCCGGAGTGCCCAATAGCGTATCCGGTGAGATGAGAAAAGGAGTATTGCGTTATGGCTAAAATGATGAAAATGATGCAACAAGCTGCCGGTATGCGGAAGCAGATGAAAAAGATGCAGAAGGAGCTTGAGAAAAAGGTTGTTGAGGTAAAGAGCAACAACGGGAAGATTACCGTTTCTGCACGTGGTGATATGAGCATCAAGAGCATCACGATTGATCCTTCGGCTTTGGAAGAGTTAAAGCTGGAGCGGGTGGAAAAGATTTTGCTGACGACGGTAAATGCGGCCTTAAACGCTGCCAAGAAGACTGCGGGGACGGAAATGTCGAAGATGCAGGGAGGTCTGGGCGGCTTGTCTGAAATGCTTGGAAACGCAGGATAATTCCATGAGCCTGGATGCTCTGGAAAAACTTACGGATGCCTTGCGACGTTTGCCGGGGATTGGTCGCCGGTCGGCTGAGCGTATGGCCGTGAAACTGGCCTCCGAGCCGGAGCAGCTTGCGGCGCAGTTGGCGCAGGCGTTAGATCAAGTCCGGCGGGATGTGCGTTTTTGTCAGACTTGTGGGGCGCTCACATCCGTGGATCGCGATCCGTGTGCTTATTGCACGGATGGAAATCGCGATGCGCATGTTTTGTGTGTCGTTGAAGATCCTGCGGATATTCAGTCTATTGAGGAAACCGGAACGTTCCATGGACGTTACCATGTTTTGCTTGGCCGTATTTCCCCGCTGCGCGGTGAAGGTCCGAATGACATCCGGTTGCGTGCTTTGATTAAGCGCGTACGCACTGAAAAGATCGAAGAAGTTGTTCTGGCCTTGAATACGGATCTGGAGGGGGAGGCCACGGCAAGTTTTATCGCCGAGCTATTGCATGAGCGCGGTGTTGTGGTTACGCAGCCAGCTTATGGTATTCCTGCTGGTAGCGGGGTGCGTTTTGCTGATGCCGTGACGCTGGGACGTGCTTTCAGTGGAAGGCGGGCAATATGAGCTTAGAGATGGAGATGCGTTATCGAACGATACAGCAGCGGATTGAGGCTGCATGCGCAAGGAGCGGTCGTGATCCTGCTGCTGTCACGTTGGTGGCGGTTAGTAAGACATATCCTCGAGAACATGTAGATGCTTTGGCGCAATTGGGGTGTCGGGTATTCGGGGAAAGTCGTATCCAGGAGGCGGCACAGAAGATACCGTTATGTACCAGTGGCTTGGCATGGCATGGGATTGGCCACTTACAACGCAATAAAGCCGCGGTTGCTGTGGAATTGTTTTCCCGCTTGCACAGCATTGATTCTTTGCGTTTGTTGGAGCGTGTGGAGGCTTGTGCTGCGGACGCTGGACAAAAGATACAGGCTTGTTTAGAGGTCAATGTGTCTGGTGAATCAAGTAAGTATGGGTTTGCGCCGGAAGAGGTGCCTGCGGTGCTGGAATTCTTGCCTCAATTGCGATATGTACATATTGATGGTTTGATGACGATTGCACCTTTTGTAGCTGACCCGGAAGATAGCAGAACGCATTTCCGTCGGTTACGGGAGCTGCGGGATGCATGGGTTGCGGATTCTGGATGGCCGCTGGATGAGCTTTCGATGGGCATGTCTAATGATTTGGAAGTTGCGATTGAAGAGGGAGCAACGATGATAAGGGTTGGAACGGCGCTTTTTGGGCCACGCCCCAAACCGGGAGAGGCTATATGAAGATAATATCGACGCGCAGAGGTGTTTTTTTGCAGGGGTGGCTCACCTTGATATTGGTGTTGGTTCTTATTGCTGCCGTGTCGGGATGGTTTATAGCGCGGACGCAGGGATTTAGAGGAATGATGGAGACGCAATTGTCAGAGCGTCTGGGGGTACCCGTACGCATTGAACATAGCTACATTGGTTGGCCTTATGTTCTGGTGTTACGTGGCGTGGAGGCAGAAGATGATGCGATGCAGTTGCATGTGCGAACGGCACGGTTGGGGAGACGTCTGCGGCAATGGACGTTAGATGTCAGGGGGGCACGCGTCATATTTGTACCAAAGGTGTTAGAGGATGCGTTTTATCGCTATCCCGCGACGTTGGTGCGCATAGCGGATTTGCGCGATGCAGGCGCAATGGATGTCATGCGTGCCACGGCAGACTTGCAGCTGCGTTGGCGTCTTTCGGTACATGACGCGGATCTATTCTGGCAGGATATACATGGCGAAATAGATGGGGGTGTGCGTCAATTGCAGTTTAACATGCAGCCGGTTCGGCTGCCTTCCGGCATGTTTGTTTATTACCGTCTGGCGTATCCAGGTAGGGCTGAGTACGCGTTTGGGTCGATGCGCGATCTGGATTGGGAATGGCTCACGCGCGGTGGTGACCACTACATAGAGTTGCAGCGTAGTGGGGTCGCCCCCCCGTTAGATATGTGCGAGTAAGCGGAGGGATTGCGGTATGTTAACGAAAGTCCGGGCTCAAGCCTTGTTAGATGCATTTACGAATCTACGCATTTTGGTGGCGGGCGATTTGATGTTGGATCGTTATGTGTTTGGTGCAGTGGAACGCATTTCTCCAGAAGCGCCTGTGCCTGTATTGCATGTGCAGCGCGAGGAGTCCCGTCCGGGAGGGGCGAGTAATGTGGCTTTAAATATCCAATCTTTGGGTGGGACTGGACTGGTGTCCGGTGTTATCGGTGCGGATGTTGCGGGCAGCGAGTTGAAAAAAGTGTTGTCGGTGGCAGGGTTGCCTACGGATGGTATTCTTGAAGTGGACAGCTTGCAAACCACGGTAAAGACGAGGGTGATAGCCGATCGTCAGCAGGTCGTGCGGGTGGATCGGGAATCTGCTTGTGCTGCATTTTCTCACGAGGGGGAGGCGCTTCGTGAACGGATCGCGGCCTGTATGGATGGTGTTGATGCGGTCCTGATTGAAGATTATGGCAAGGGGATTGTGGATCAAGCATTGGTTACCATGCTCCTTGCTGCCGCGCGGGAGCGGGGCATTCCGGCGGGATTTGACCCCAAAGACAATCACGAACTGGATATCCCTTGGGTGACTGTTGCGACGCCAAACTATCGGGAGGCATGTCTGGCAGCAGGTGGTGTCGGGCAGGCTTTGCCAGATTTTCTTGGTGCTCAGGTGCCCGGGTTTTTGCAAAAAACCGGGCAGGCTCTGGCAGCGCGCTGGAACACTGCCTGTTTGATGATTACGCTGGGCCCGCGTGGTGTTTATGTACGTCCGAATGATGGAGAGGAACAAATTTTGCCAACACAGGCGCGGGAAGTGTTTGATGTTTCTGGTGCGGGGGACACTTTTATTGCCACGGCGGTTCTTTCGCTTGCGGCGGGGGCGAGTTACGCCGAAGCAGCACAAATGGCCAATTATGCATCTGGCGTGGTTGTTGGTAAGGTGGGTACGGCTACATGCAATGCTGATGAGCTGCTGGAAATTGTAGCCAAATCTCAAGGAGCGGGAGAGCCATGCGTGTAGTAGGGGTCATCCCATCTCGCTGGGGGTCTACGCGATTACCTGGTAAAAGTTTGTTGCCGATTTGTGAAAAGCCCTTGATCCAACACGTTGTGGAGCGGGCGCAGTCCTGTCGTACCTTGGATGACTTGGTTGTTGCCACCGATGATCAGCGGATCGTTGATGCGGTGGAGGCATTCGGTGGGCGAGCCGTGATGACGCGGCCGGACCACCCTTCGGGCACAGACCGCATAGCAGAGGCCGTTGCTGATATGGAAGCTGATTTGGTTGTCAATATTCAGGGCGATGAGCCGCTTCTTGATGCGGCCTTGGTTGATGCCCTGGTTACGCAAATGCACGATGAGACCTGGGATATGGGAACAGCGGCTGCTCCCATTCGTGATGCAGAAACATTGCGGGCATCGTCAGTCGTTAAAGTGGTGTTTACTGCTCATCATGAAGCCTTGTATTTCTCGCGGTCTGTGATACCATATAACCGCGACGGTGACATTAGTTGGGAGGAGAGTGGTCGCCCGGTGTATTGGCGGCATATTGGGGTGTATGCGTATCGACGGGCGTTTTTGTTGCGTATGGTGGCAGCGTCTCCATGTGTAACAGAACAGAAGGAGAAACTTGAGCAGTTACGTGCTTTGCATATGGGGTGCCGGATGTTGGTGCTAGAGACGGATGATGTCTCTGTGGGGGTGGATACGCAGGCCGATCTTGCACTAGTGGAAAGGTTGTTAGGAGGCCGGCAGTAATATGACAACAGTGGTTAAAGTGAAGCGTGTTTCAATTGGCAAAGGGTCTCCGTTGGCACTTATAGCGGGTCCTTGCGTAATCGAAAGTCACCGATCTTGTATGCATTTGGCAGGTAGGTTGCATGATTTGGCTGAAGCGGAAGGGATCCCCCTGATTTTCAAAGCTTCCTTTGACAAGGCGAACCGTACGTCGGTTGCTTCATTTCGTGGGCCGGGCATCGATGCGGGGCTCGCGACGTTGGCGGCGGTTCGAGAACGTTTTGGCGTGCCGGTTTTGACAGATATTCACACGGTCGAACAGGCGCGCACAGCAGGTCAAGTGGTGGATGTTTTACAAATTCCTGCTTTTTTGTGTCGGCAGACGGATTTATTAGTGGCGGCTGGAGAAACCGGTTGCGTGGTAAACATTAAGAAAGGGCAGTTTTTATCAGCGGAGGATATGGTTTACGCTGCTAATAAAGTTGCAGCAACTGGTAACCGTAAAATTCTTTTGACGGAGCGTGGTTCCAGTTTCGGATATCAGAATCTGGTGGCAGACATGCGTAATTTGGCCATCATGCGTGCATTGGGGTATCCTGTCGTTTTTGATGCAACGCATAGTGTGCAACGTCCTGGTGCTGGCCAGGGCACGACAGCAGGAGATGGTCATCTTGTACCCCATTTGGCGAGAGCGGCTGTGGCGGCTGGATGCGATGCTGTTTTTGCTGAAACGCACGTAAACCCGTCGCGCGCATTGTCGGATGGACCGAATGCCATCGCATTTAAGCATTTGCGAAAATTATGGCGTCAATTGAAGGCGATTCATGAAATTGTGGCGTAAAAAAGTTTGTGTTGTTCTGCTGTTGGGTGGTGCTGTTGTTTTATCGCTGGGTGCCCCGATGCGGCCATTGCAAGGATTACGAGTTCCCGTGGATTTTTACCCTGACGGTACGTTAAAACATGAGTTGCTCGCAAAAGAGGCACGCGCTTTGGAAGATGGGACGATTGAGGCGAAGGGGGTTGCGTTCCGTCTGTTTTCAGAAGATGGAGAAGAAGAGGTATTGATACTTGCGGAGGATGCCATGGTAAACCGTGCCGATTTGCGTGGCCATTCCGACCGTGCGGTATCGCTAACGCGGGATCGGCTCTTGTTGACAGGAGATGGGTTTGAGTGGAATGGCGCTGGGGCGACGATACGGATTTTACGTAATGTACGTGTGAGCTTTCCCTCACAGATGTTTCGGGAAAGAGTAGAGGATGATGGAGAGAATGATGATTAAGAATCGTATTTGGCCTTTATTGTTAGCTGGCATGGTTTGGGTGGCATATGCGGAGCCTCAGCAAGAGGATGCTGCTGATAGCACCGTTATCACTTCTGAAACACTTCTGTTTGACTATCAGCGCTCGATTGCGATTTTTGAAGGGAATGTACGTGTTGTCGATCCGCAAGTGACTTTGACATGTGAAAAATTATATGTGTATTTCGATGAGAATAACCAGATTGACTCGGTTGTTGCGCGCGAGAACGTACATATTGTGCAGGATGACAGGCGTGCGCGTGCTGAGCGAGCTGTTTACCGCGCTTCAGAAGGCTCGATTGTACTAACGGAAAATGCCCGGTTGTATCGTGGCGTGGAAGAATTACAAGGGGATGAGATCCAGATATTCACGCAGTCAGAGAAAGTGATTGCCAAGCCTGCGCGTTTGGTTGTGTTGCCTGGCAGGGCAGGGCAGGGTACAAGAGGGGCTGAGTAGCAGGATTTTGTGACTTGGGGGAAAAAGGGAGATTTGGATTTGAAGCCAAAAGAACAGAATGTGCCGCAGGGCCATAAAGAGTGGCTTATTGAGGCCAGCCAATTACAAAAGGTCTACAAAGGGAAGAAAGTTGTTTCAGATGTTTCTATTCATGTTAAGCGTGGGGAAATTGTGGGTTTGCTTGGCCCGAATGGTGCAGGGAAGACAACATCTTTTTATATGATTGTAGGTTTGGTGCGGCCAGATGGCGGCAATGTTTTTCTGGAAGGTCGGAATATTACGGGGCTTCCGATGTTCCAGCGTGCTCGATTGGGAATTGGGTATTTGGCACAGGAGCCTTCGGTTTTCCGGAGGTTAACCGTGCGGCAGAACGTATTGGCTATTTTGGAAACACTCGGAATATCCCGCGCTGAACAATATCGTCGTCTGGATGCGTTGTTGGAGGAACTGGATCTGACGCGTTTGGCAGATCAGATGGCTTACACATTAAGTGGCGGGGAGCGTCGTCGATTGGAGATTACCCGCGCACTTGTGAGAGAACCATCGATTTTGATGTTGGATGAACCATTTAGTGGGGTGGATCCCTTGGCTGTGGCGGATGTGCAACAAATTATTGTGAAATTGCAGCAACGCGGGCTTGGGATTCTGATTACGGATCATAATGTCCGGGAGACACTTTCGATCGTGGATCGTGCTTACTTGCTGTTTGAAGGAAAAGTGTTGCGAGAGGGTAAAAGTTCGTTTTTGATTCAAGATGAAATGAGCCGCGAGTTATATTTGGGAACGTCCTTTCAAATGTAGTGTGGGGCATAGGGAACAGAACAAGAGAGGAGAGCATAATATGTCTATTGAAATCACAGCTCGGCACATGAATAGTGCACCAGAGGCGAAAGCCTATGCTGAAGAGAAATGCGCGAAATTGATGGAGTTGTTTCCACGCGTTGAGCATATCCATGTGATTATGGATGTTGAAAAGCACCGCAAAATGGCTGAGATCGTGGTTCAGGCGAAGAATCATATCCGCGTGGAAGCGAGCGAGACGAGTGATGATTTGGTGAATTCTGTGGATGTTGCCTTTGAGAGGGCTGAGCGGCAGCTCCGCAAGTTACGTGAAAAGGTGCAAGATCACAGAGTAAAGCTCGATGAGCCCCAGTCCTGAAAACTGATGCGGTTAAACAAGAAAACAAGACCTCGCGGAGGAAAGAAATGACAGCCAAGAAATCTGTTCGCAATCGCTCGGTTCGTGTATCCGATTTTTTTACGGCAGGCCGTGAACATCTTCAGTTAGAGCTGACGGGAGGGGAGACGGGCTTGGATCGCTTGATTGGGGAGTCAACGATCAACCGTCCGGGACTTGGTCTGGCTGGTTTTTTCAAGAATTTTCCAGAGCAGCGTATTCAGGTCATCGGTCTGGCTGAACATGCATATTTGGATTCTCTGAAGCCAGCGGAGCGCCAAGCACGTGTTGAGGCACTCTTTGCTGAAAAGGTTCCTTGTGTTGTCTTTACGCGTTCTAAAAAGGTGTATCCCGAGATGATTGCATTGGCGGAGAAAACCAAAACTGTGATTTTTCGAACGCCTTTGATTACGAAGCATTTTATTAATGCCGCGACGATAGTGATGGAGAATTTACGTGCGCCACGTTTAAAGGTTCAGGGCACGACGGTGGAGATCAAGGGGATCGGTGTGATGATAGAAGGGGCTTCCGGGGTTGGGAAGAGTGATGCTGCGCTTGCATTGGTTCGTCGTGGGCACAGTCTGGTCTCGGACGATATAACGGCTTTGCGCCGGGATACGTCTGGTAGCATCATTGCTTCGCCGGTCAAAGTTACACAATACCATATGGAGATTCGCGGATTGGGTATCGTGCATGTTCCTAGCTTGTTCGGCGTATCGTCTGTGCGCGAGGAGAAAAAGCTTGATTTGGTTGTTACCCTCGTACGGGAAGAGCGGGAAAGTGAGGTGCCGCAGGGAGATCGTGGTAGTTTTACACGTGTTTTGTTGGGGGTTGAGGTTCCGCAGGTATACGTTGTTGTTGAACCGGGGCGTGATATTGCCAACGTGATTGAAGCGGCGGCGTTGGATATGAAATTGCGACGTCTTGGACACGATGCGGAAAAGGAGCTGGATGAACGCTTGATGGCCTTGTTGAGCCAGGGAAGAGATGGTAGCGAGTGAGCAAAGAGGCCTCCAAGACAAAGCGTGTGGTTCGGGAATTCAAAGTGGGTAACCATTATGGTATCCATGCCCGGCCTGCTGCGCTTTTTGTCAAAGCGGCTTCGCAGTTCGATGCTGATATTGATGTAGAAAAAGATGGTAATGTGGTCTCCGGGAAAAGTATTATGGGGCTGATGACGTTGGAGGCTGGGGCCGGATCGGTATTGCGGGTCACGGCTGAAGGGCCGGACAGTGAGGCGGCTCTTGATTATCTGGAACAACTTATTATGCATCGTAAATTTGATGAGGATTAGGCATGGAGGCGAACGAACCCAACCGTTCTGGTATCGTGATGCGGGGAATCGGCGTTTCTCCAGGTGTTGCGATCGGGCCGGTAATGCTGATTCAGGCTGAGACCGTGAGTGTGTTTGAGCGTCCGATTGCGGATGGGGCCGTTGCTGATGAGATTGCGCGTTTTGAAGAAGCACTGATCGAAACGCGTCATCAAATTCGGGAAATTCAGGGTGCGTTACGGGAGCAGACGCATTCGCATGATGCTTCCATTTTCGATGCCCATCTTATGGTGTTGGATGATCGCACCTTTATCGATGAAATTATTTCTGGTGTGCGGGAGCGCAAACGTAATATCGAATTCGTGGTGCAAGAAGGCACCGAGAAATATGCGGGTGTATTGGCTGCCGTTAATGATGATTATTTGAGAGAGCGTGTGGCGGATGTTCGCGATGTGGGCAAGCGAATTTTGCAAAATCTCATGGGTAGTGCGGTGGCGAAACGCATTCAGATTGATCGACCGCATTTGATTGTGGCACACGATCTTTCGCCATCGGAGACGGCTTGTTTGGTAGGGGAACAGATATTGGGGTTTGCTATCGATTTAGGGAGTCCTACATCGCACACCGCCGTCATGGCGCGTGCCTTGTCTATTCCGGCCGTGGTTGGTTTGCGAAATATAAGTGTGAGTGTGGTCACGGGTGACCACATTTTGATTGATGGCAATAAAGGGGTATTGATTCTCAATCCCACGGATGAGCAACTTCAGACCTATGATGAATTAGCGGAGGCGCGGCGGAATATTGAAGTAGGGTTGCAGCGTCTGCGTACAGAACCAGCGATCACTTGCGATGGTCACAGTATCGTCTTGTCGGCCAATGTTGAAGGAGAGAACGAAATCCCGTTTGTGCAGGAAAGTGGCGCGCAAGGAGTTGGCCTGTTGCGTTCGGAGTTTATGCATCTTTCGCAGAACCGGATGCTGGATGAAGAAGAGCAGACCCGCATATATCGGAATATGGCAGATGCCTTGGCCCCGCACCCCTTGATCATCCGCACCTTGGATATAGGCGGAGACAAATGCTTTTTTAATATGCAGCCTTTCAAAGAAGATAATCCTTTCCTTGGACTGCGGTCGATTCGTTTGTCCTTGCGATATCCCGATTATTTTCGTCAGCAGTTGCGCGCGATTTTGCGCGCAAGTGTGGTGGGCAATATACGCGTGATGTACCCCATGATCAGCGGGGTGGGTGAGTTGGATGAAGCGGATGCATATCTAGCGGAAGCCAAGCGAGAGCTTGAGGCAGAAGGTGTTGCCTATGACCGATCGCTACAGCGCGGGATCATGGTGGAAGTCCCATCGGCAGCTTTGGTAGCACCAATACTAGCTGCACAAGTCGATTTTTTCAGTATTGGTACGAATGATTTGATTCAATACACCCTTGCTGTGGACCGGGGGAACGAGCGGGTGGCTTATTTATATGAACCCACCCATCCGGCCGTTTTGCAGTTGATCCGTATGACCGTGGATGCGGCACATGCACATGGCATTTGGGCGGGGGTTTGTGGGGAAATGGCTGCGGATCCTTTAATGACACCACTATTACTTGGGTTTGGCGTGGATGAATTAAGTGTGAATCCTCGTGCGGTACCGCTTATCAAAGACGCCGTTCGAGCCTTGGCATATCATGACACACAGGCATTAGCACAGGATGCTCTCGGCGGGCTATCTGTTAAGGAAATTCGTTCGCGTAGTCGGCAATTAATCGAATCGGTTGCACCGGAGTTGTCGGACTGGCTTTCCTAAGTTGAACACATCTTTTTTCCGCAGCAACGCAATATGCAAAAAGTATGTTGTTTTTCTTTTGATGCATGTTATAGTTTTTGATTTCTGCTGATTGTTAACATGTTGTAAGTTGTGTCAATGCTGTTGCGGTACATGTTTTCGTCAGCGCGAGATGAGCAAAGGGAACAAACGCGCGTTTTTGGCGCTTCTTCAGAGGGTCAGGTATATCATGAGTCGAAAATCCATATTTACGTCGGAATCGGTTACAGAGGGGCATCCTGATAAGGTAGCAGATGGTATATCTGACGCCATTTTAGATGCTCATTTACGTGGAGATCCTGAATCGCGTGTTGCTTGTGAAACGCTTGTGTCGACGGGGCTTGTGGTGATCGCCGGTGAAATCAGTAGTAATGCATCGGTACCCTATGCCGACATTGCGCGGGAAAAGGTACGGAAGATCGGATACACGGATCCGCTGGCGGGTTTTGATGGTGATTCTTGTGCTGTGATGGTGACGCTCGATCGTCAATCACCGGATATTTCGCAAGGTGTAACGGCAGGCAAGGGGCGCTTCAAAGATCAGGGTGCTGGTGATCAAGGGATGATGTTTGGCTATGCTTGCGATGAGACACCGGAACTGATGCCGCTTCCCATAATGGCTGCGCATGCCCTAACTCGTTCCTTAAGTGAGGCCAGACGTTCCGGGGTACTTCCTTTTTTGCGACCCGATGGCAAATCCCAGGTTTCGGTAGAATATGAAGATGGTAAGCCTGTACGTATTGATACGGTTGTCGTGTCGTCTCAACACACGCCCGACGTTAAAAGCAAAACCCTGCAAGATGGTATTATTGAAGAAGTGATTCGCAAATCATTGCCGGCAGAGTTGTTGGTGAAAACCAAATATTTAATTAATCCTACGGGACGGTTTGTGGTGGGGGGGCCACAAGGTGACTGCGGTTTGACGGGTCGCAAAATTATTGTTGATACCTATGGCGGTATGGGGCGCCACGGCGGTGGAGCATTCTCCGGCAAGGATCCGTCCAAGGTGGATCGTAGTGCAGCTTATATGGCTCGATATGTTGCGAAGAATATTGTCGCTGCCAAATTGGCCAAACGGTGTGAGGTAGAATTGGCTTATGCAATTGGTTACGCCGAACCCGTTTCTGTTTTGGTGGAAACGTTTGGAACAGGATCCATAGATGATGCCAAAATTGCCAAGGCTGTACGTAAGGTGTTCGGGCTCAAACCTGCTGAAATTATTCACGATTTGAATCTATTGCGTCCCATCTACGAGGCCACATCTGCATATGGGCATTTCGGTCGTTCTTCACGATCGAAGAGTTTTACATGGGAGCAAAAAGACAAAGTCGATGCGTTATTAGATGTATTGGCATGAGCAACCTCGTCTTATTGAACGGAGCATTCAGGAGATAGATATTTATGGCGGCAAAGAAAATGCGAAAGCAGCGTACGGGCAAGAATGATTATGTTGTAGCGGATATGAAGCTGGCTGATTTCGGTCGGCAAGAAATAACATTGGCGGAAGAGGAAATGCCAGGGTTGATGGCGATTCGCGAAGAGTATCGTAAGCAGCAGCCGCTTAAAGGTATACGTCTTACGGGCTCACTCCACATGACTGTGCAAACGGCTGTTCTGATTGAGACCTTGCGTGCTCTGGGTGCCGATGTGCGTTGGGCCAGTTGTAATATTTATTCTACACAGGATCATGCCGCGGCTGCAATTGCTGCTACTGGCGTTCCTGTTTTTGCCGTAAAGGGAGAGACTCTTGAAGAATACTGGGAGTACACCGACAAGATTCTTGATTTTGGTAATGGGAAGGGGCCGCAGACCATCGTAGATGATGGAGGCGATGCAACCTTGTTCATTCATTTGGGATACAAAGCGGAAGAGGATCCGTCCATTCTGGATCGCAAGGCCGGAAGTGCTGAAGAAAAGGTTCTGTTGAACCAATTGAAAAAGTCACTTAAGCGTGATCCGCAGCGTTTTCATCGTATTTTGCCAGAGCTGATTGGTGTGTCCGAGGAGACTACGACAGGCGTACACAGGTTGTATCAAATGGCCGCGAAGAGCGAACTTCTGTTTCCTGCTTACAATGTCAATGATGCGGTTACAAAATCGAAGTTTGATAATCTTTATGGTTGTCGGCATTCCTTAATCGACAGTATTTTCCGTGCTACGGATGTGATGATCTCCGGCAAGGTTGCTGTTGTTGCAGGCTATGGTGATGTTGGCAAAGGTTGCTGCCAGTCCTTGCGAGGGCAAGG
>SKVN01000174.1 GCA_007129405.1 Kiritimatiellia bacterium | reverse complement strand
GTATCGGCGTACGGCAATTAAGTGTTGATCCACACTACTTGCCGGAGGTTCAGCAGTGTATACAGAAATGGTCGCTTGAAGAAATGCAGCAATATGCGCAGGATTTGCTGGCACAAGATGTAATCGCGGAAATTGAAGGTGTGATTTCTGCATACCGGAAGAAGCTAGAGTCTTAAAATCATATCAGGTTGTATTGCAGGAGAATGTTGATGGAAATCATATCAGGTTCCGGGGGGGTTACACATCCTTCTGGGTGGAAGGCCTCAGGGGTTTTTGCCGGGATCAAAGCTTCAGCAGAGGATGTGGCCATCCTTTGTTCTGATACACCAGCAACCGTTGGTGGTGTTTTTACGACGAATGCCGTACAGGCAGCACCCGTGCGTTGGTGCAAGGCATTGGTACAGCGTGGCATAGCACGCGCGGTTGTTGTCAACAGTGGTTGCGCGAATGCCTGTACAGGTTCCGAAGGGGTGGCGGCCAACGCCCGTGTGGCAGAGGATGCGGGCGATGCTCTTTCAATCGACGCGGAAGAAATCGCAATTTGCTCAACCGGTACGATTGGTAAGAAATTGCCGGTGGATAAAATTGCGGCTGCTCTGCCGGGAGCTGTGCAAAAGCTTTCTCGAGAGGGCGGGGCTGCAGCAGCGCGTGCCATTATGACAACGGATACGACGCCAAAAGAAGTAGCGGCTTCCTTTGTGGTACATGGAAAAGAGGTTCGGGTGGGCGGTATGGCCAAGGGGGCGGGTATGATTGCACCCAATTTAGCCACCATGCTTGCTTTTTTGACGACGGATGCAGCTGTTCCGGCTGCCGCGTTGCAAACCTGCTTGCAGCAAGTTGTGGAAAAATCTTTTAATCGCATCACCATTGATGGTGATACGAGCACGAACGATACAGTGCTCCTCCTCGCGAATGGGCAGAGTGGTGTGGCTTTGGATGCCAATCATGCAGCTTGGCCTGCTTTTGTCGAGGCGGTTTCGGCGGTCGCTTCCGAGCTAGCTCGGATGATCGTCAAGGACGGGGAAGGAGCAACGCGCTTTATTACGGTGACAGCAAAAGGGGCTGTTGATCAGGGAGATGCTCTGCAGGTCGCGCGTGCCATTGCTACTTCACTGCTTTGCAAGACGGCTTGGTTTGGTGGTGATCCCAACTGGGGACGTATTGTGTGTGCTGCTGGCTATTCCGGTGCCAAACTGGATCCTGATATGATTGATGTGTCTTTTGACGAGCTGACTGCTGTTCGGAAAGGTCAGCCCGTGGCTGCATTTGAGGATCTGGAGTCTATTGTATCGCGTCCTGCCTTTGAAATCGTTGTTGATTTGCACCTTGGCCAGGCTGAAGAAACGGTATATACCTGCGACTGCAGTTATGATTATGTACGGATCAATGCCGAATATATGACCTGATTCGAAGGAAAGAAGGAAAGCATGGATGAAGTAACTCGCAAGGCTGCCGTATTGATTGAAGCTTTGCCTTATATTCAGCGTTTTCGCAATGCGATTGTTGTGGTGAAACTGGGTGGGGCTGCCATGGAGGATCCCGAGCATGTTGAGCGGGTTCTTGAAGATATTACCTTCATGGAATGCGTTGGCATGAAAGTAGTCGTGGTCCATGGGGGGGGCAAGGAAATTTCTCGTGGCATGGAGGAAGAAGGTATTGAAGCTCGGTTTATCAATGGATTACGCGTGACGTGCGAGAAGTCCATTCGAGTCGTGGAACGAGTTCTCAAAGGCGATATCAATCCGCGTATTGTAAAAATGTTGAGTGCCAAAGGTGCTGTTGCGCAGAGTTTGCATGGTGAGGAAATATTGCATGTACACCGGGTTGCCGGTCAGGATCCGGCGACCGGTAACCCAATTGATTGGGGATTTGTCGGAGAGCCCGGGGAAGTGGATCCTGCGCCGATTCGTTTCCTTTTGGATGGTGGGATCATACCTGTGATTACACCATTGGGTATGGGACCCGACGGGAAGGTCCATAATGTAAATGCGGATGTTGCGGCAGCAGCGATTGCGAAGGCCTTACCCGCGCGCAAGCTTGCCTTTTTATCAGATGTGCCGGGATTACTGCGAAATCCACAAGATCCATCTACATTGATTTCTACATTGCGGCACGACGAAGTTTCCTGGATGTTTGATGAAGGCGTGATTTCCGGTGGCATGTTGCCCAAAATTAGCAGTTGTATAGAAGCCTTAGAAGCCGGTGTGCGGAAAGTCCACTTGATTGATGGGCGGCAGATGCACTCACTTCTGCTTGAAATCTTTACGGATCAAGGTGTTGGCACCGAAATTGTGGGGCCGCAGTCAGGAAAATGACCAAAATCAGCCTCTAGGGATAAGGGCTGATGGAGACAGGTCGCTACCTTACAGGTTCAAAAGGCAGATTCATCCCGTATGGGCCGCAGTATCGTCGTCGTCCTCAATTGCTCTGCCAGTTTCAATTCGAAGCGCCAGACGTCCTGAAACGCGAAATAGATATGTTTGAGTTGCGATGAAGATTGCCCTATGTGGCTTGATCCTTTATTCTCCATGAGCTAACTGAAAAGCGGGAGAAGGGAAGTATGAGGATTTTATCGGGTATCCAGCCATCTGGGAAACTGCATATTGGTAATTATTTCGGGATGATGAAACCGGCGTTGGAACTGCAGCATGAGGGCGATGCTTATCTGTTTATTGCTAATTACCATGCGTTGACTACGGTCACCGATGGCGAGCTCTTGCGCGGGGCGACGCTTGATGTCGCATTGGATTTTCTGGCTTGTGGATTGGATCCAGCCAAGACGGTATTTTTCCGCCAGAGTGATGTTCCGGAGGTTACGGAATTGACGTGGTTATTGGCCACTGTTACGCCGATGGGCTTACTCGAGAGGTGTCACTCCTACAAAGATAAGCTAGCCAAAGGGATTCCGGCCAGCCATGCTCTCTTTTCGTATCCGGTGCTGATGGCTGCCGATATTCTGGCGGTACAATCCGACGTTGTTCCCGTTGGGCGTGACCAAAAGCAGCATGTAGAAGTCACTCGTGATATTGCAATCAAATTCAATCAGCGCTTTGGAGAGATTTTTACGATACCGGAGCCATCGATTCGGGATCACGTGGCTGTTGTGCCTGGCATTGATGGACAAAAAATGTCGAAATCGTATGATAATCACATTGAGCTTTTTGGCAGCCCGAAAGCTACGAAAAAACGTGTGATGCAGATTGTGACGGATAGTACGCCGTTGGAGGACCCGAAGAACCCCGAAAGTTGTAATGTGTTTGCCTTGTATCGGTTGTTCGCCACCGATGCGGAGCAGATCCAGATGGCAGAGCAGTATCGTGCGGGGGGCTTTGGTTATGGTCATGCCAAGAAGTCCCTGTTGGAAGTAATGGAGCGCGAGCTTGGTCCTGCGCGCGCGCGTCGGGAAGAATTGGCGCAAGATTTGGATTATGTGAACGATGTGTTGCGAGATGGTGGTTTGAAGGCGCGTGCAGCAGCGCGCGAAACCTTGGATCGCGCCCGCGCGGCTACTGGCTTATTATAAAAGGTTTTTCGATTATGGCACAAGATGACTACAAAGTGGATCTCGAGGTCTTTGAAGGTCCATTGGATCTATTACTTTATCTTATTCGTAAGGATGAGGTAGATATTTATGATATTCCTATCGAACGGATAACGAATCAATACATGGAGTATTTGAGCGTTATGCAGATGCTCGATTTGAATATTGCCGGTGAATTCATTGTAATGGCTGCGACCTTAATGATGATCAAGAGTCGCATGCTGCTGCCGGTGGAGGATCAGAATCCGGATGAGGAAGAAGAGGAAGGCGATGACCCTCGTTGGGATCTTGTGCGGCAACTGGTGGAATATAAAAAATACAAGGACATAGCGGGCCAGCTGCAAGAGCGTGAATATTATCAGGAGCATGTATTTGGATACGGGGGTAATCATCCGGGGGCAAAGGATCTTGAGGATCCAGGGGTGGCACTGCACGATGTAAGTTTATTTGACCTGATTAGTGCCTTTCAGGAAGTTCTGAAAAAGGCTCCGCCTGAAGAATTAGGAGAAATTGCTGATGACCGTTTTACGGTGGCCGATCAAATTGATGCCGTATTGAAAACGGTTCGTTCAGGCGGTCGCGTTCAATTTTCGCGAATGTTTGGTCGAATGGCTTCCCGCAATGAAATTATCTGCACGTTTTTAGCTGTGCTGGAGTTGTTGCGATTACGGCAGATATCTGCCGTACAGGATGACCATTTTGGTGATATTGTCATTCAACCTGGAAATCCGGATGAAGCAATGGAAAGCGATCTTGTGGACGATATGACGCCATCCGAGGAGGAATCAGATCATGCATGATGCAACGCGTTTACCTGCTTTGCGAGAGATTATTGGGGCTTTGATTTTTGGTGCGAATCGACCGATTACGGCACGCGAACTTCGGCAGTGCTTACACGAGGTAGCCGAGGCAGACAAGGATACGGCCGTTTTTGCCGAGGCGAGTCTGAAGGACATTGAAAATGAAATTCAGGCATTGCATGAGGAGTTGCAATTACGTGAGACGGGATTTGGTATTTATGAGGTAGCTGGAGGTTGGCGATTACAGAGTAATGTGTCTTGTGGGCGCTGGTTGAAGAATCTACTCAAAGTGAAGCCTCAACGGTTATCCCAGCCTGCATTGGAAACGATGGCCATTATTGCGTATCGACAACCCATTTCGAAAGCTGAGATCGAGGCGATTCGCGGTGTTGGTGTGTCGCACATCATCAAACAATTGCTGGAAGTACAGTTGGTAAAAATCGTGGGGCGCAGTGAATTACCGGGGCGTCCCTTTTTGTATGGTACCACGGGCCGCTTTCTGGAGCATTTCGGGCTAAAATCGCTACAGGATCTTGAGCAAATCGGACCGCGTGTATTTACGCGTCAGATGCAGGCGGAGATAGGCGAAGAAGAGGTGTCCGAAGAGCCGATTGCAGAAACGGCAGAGGCGGCAGCCGATTCTGATGCTGTGGTTGCGAAAGAAGACGTCAAGGAGCAATGTGAAGGAGCATAGGGAAGAAAGACATGCAACGCCAACCGTTCCGGCGTCGTTTGGGATTCGATCGGTTGCGATCATCGGGCTTGGTTTGATGGGCGGTTCTCTAGGGCTTGCATTGAAGCGGTATTGCCCCGATATCAAGGTGATGGGCTATGCCAGACGTGAGGAAACGCGCAAGCTTGCACTGGAGATGAAGGCTTGCGATCAGGTTACCGATGATATTGTCGTAGCCGTTCGTGATGCCGAGATGGTGGTATTCTGTACTCCGATTTTAGATATACCGAATCTGGTTGCAAAGGTGCGTGGTGCTTTACATCCGGGAACCATTGTTACGGATGTGGGCAGTACAAAGGCTATGTTGATGGAGCAAGTTGGAGATCTTTTGGCTAATCGCGACGCTTGTTTTGTTGGAAGTCATCCCATGGCGGGCTCGGAACGTACAGGCATGGAGGCGGCACAGGATAGTTTATATGTAGATGCTGTCGTCATCGTTACACCGCCTGATACGGGCGTTGATAAAGAATGCAGGGCATCATCTGCGGCGGCAACGGATTGCCGCCCTCCAGACTCGGGAATAGAGACTGAAGTGGAGGGACGCAATCCGTTGCGTCCGGATTCTAAAGGTGGTAGCGAGTTTTTCCGCAGCACACCTTGTGCGATTGTTCAGGGGCTGTGGCGGGCGGTTGGCGCGCGTGTTGTTGTAATTGGCGCGTCAGAACATGATGCCATAGTTGCTGGTACCAGTCATGTGCCGCATTTGGTGGCTGCGCTTCTGGTGCGTGCGGCTGCCCGTGTCACGGATCAACCAGGCCCGTATTGTGGCACTGGGTTCAAAGACGCAACGAGAATCGCATCTGGCTCCGAATGGGTGTGGCACGATATCGTGAAAAGCAATGCCTCCTCGATTGCGTACTCCCTGCAGGGGGTACGCAGCGATATTGACATGCTGCTCGATGCTCTTGATCGCGAAGACTTTGATGCGGTACGCGAGTTGCTCGGGGAAGCGCGTGCGTTGCGGGAAGGTATAGTAGGGGGCAGACGTTAGTAATATATTTTAAATGCTGCGGAGTTGTACGAGTGTTTGTGTGTGAGTGTGTGCGATGGAGCGTGGTTGGTATTTGTCCCACATACTCACTCCCTCACGCACGCACATACTTTTCTGCGTTAGCGGTGAAGTAGCAGAATGTTTAGGATGGGGGATTTGTAATGGAAAAGGTGAGAGTATCGGGCGCGGAGCGGATGCACGGGGAACTACGCGTGCCGGGGGATAAGAGTATTTCTCATCGTGTGGCAATGTTGAGTGGGCTTGCGGCTGGGACCTCGACATTATACGGATTCTTACAAAGTGAAGATTGCCTGAATACGTTGCAGGCGATGGCTGCTATGGGGGCAGGCGTCCAAAAGGGGGTAGATGGTAGCATTCGGGTTGAGGGTACGAGCGGTGTATTGCAATCTCCCGCACGCGTATTGGATATGGGGAATTCGGGTACAGGAATGCGTTTACTGACGGGATTGTTAGCTGGCTTCCCGATAGAAGCAGAACTTACAGGGGATGCTTCGTTGCTTTCGCGCCCCATGCGGCGTATTCAACAGCCGTTGCGTGAGATGGGAGCATCGGTGGAACTTTTGGGAGATCATGGGTGTGGTCCGATTCGCATACGCGGCGGGAATGTGCATCCGATAACCTATGAGCTTCCGGTTGCTTCGGCCCAGATTAAATCGGCTGTCCTGCTCGCGGGATTATCGGTTGCCGGGAGGGTGTGTGTGATTGAACCGGAGGAGACGCGTGACCACACAGAACGCATTCTTGCCGCTTTGGGATTACCTCTGGACGTGAATGGACGGAGTATTACCTTGCATGGCAATCCAGATTATCTTCGTCGTCTTCCAGCTCGGGATTGGCACGTACCGGGCGACTTTTCCTCTGCCGCGTTTTGGCTGGTTGCCGCAGCGATGACCCCCGGAAGTGATGTGACCCTTTCGGGGGTGGGTTTGAATCTGCGTCGCACCGCCTTGCTCGCAGTGCTTGAACGGATGGGTGCAGATATTTTTGTAGAGGTGGCCCCTGATAGTACTGCTTGGGAGCAGACGGGTACGATTCGCATAAGGGGTGGGAGGCTGCGAGGGACCAAGGTCTGTGGCAAAGAAATTCCAAATTTAATTGATGAATTACCATTGGTTGCTGTGGCTGGGGCCGTAGCAGAAGGCGAAACGGTGGTGGCTGATGCGGCGGAGTTGCGCGTGAAGGAGTCAGACCGGATTCAAGCGGTTTGTCGTAATCTGGTTTTGATGGGGAGCAATGCCGAGGAGCGCCCTGATGGATTTGTCGTGCGAGGTGGGTCGGTTCCTGGTGGCGCTACACTGCAATCGTATATGGATCATCGGATTGTTATGGCTATGTCGGTATTGGCTTTACATGCTACACAGCCTGTCGTAATCGAGGATGTTGCTTGTGTGGCAACATCTTATCCAACGTTCTGGCAGGACTTGGAAACACTTTGTGGCTGCGTTGTTGGGTAGTCGTGCTTAGGGGCTGCGGCTCACTGGGACAGTTCACCCTACCATGATTGGTAGAACTACAATTTATTGGTGCGTACATTGGAGATTCGAGATGGAAAAAGATCATGTGATAGCGATAGATGGTCCTTCGGCTTCGGGAAAATCAACCGTGGCACGGAAAGTTGCGGCGGCGTTGGATTGGTTATATGTTGATTCAGGGGCTTTGTATCGGGCTGTGGCGTGGCGTGTAATTCAGGCCGGTATTGAGCCATCGGATCAGGACAAGGTTGCCGAGCATGCTCGTGGTATCGATGCACATTTTTTCGTGGAGGCAGGAGCTGTGCTTTTCGAGATGGCTGGTGAGCGTCCGGGAGAGGCGTTGCGTCGGGAAACCGTGAATATGGCGGTGAGTCCGGTTGCTGCGAATCCTGTCGTGCGGGAGCTTGTTACATCGTGGTTACGTGGTATGCGTGATTTAGGCAATCTCGTGATGGAAGGGCGTGATATCGGCAGTGTGGTGTTTCCGGATGCAGCTTTTAAGTTTTACTTGGATGCTTCTCCCGAGGAGCGGGCGCGTCGCCGTCATGCTGAAGCGCAGGAAGGCTTAAGTGTAGATGCTGTTGGTGCCTCGTTACAACGCCGTGATCAGATTGACAGTCGCCGGATGACGGCGCCTCTCACGGTGGCGAAAGACGCCGATATTGTCGATTCTACCGGCATGACCATCGATGATGTTGTTGCGGGGATCCTCGAACGCGTATCTCACGCATTCGCTTGTGGAAGGACGCATCCAGATACAACCGCTGCCACAACGCCTGAGCTAGAGGGTCTATTACCTGACTACATGTAAAATAACGGGCGGGTTTGCATTGCCCTTGACGCTGCACCCGATAATATGGAGAATGTCGACGATTTTACATGTCATACAGGAGGTTACGTAATGCAAAAAATGATGATGCGTCTTGTTGTTATACTTTTTGTGGGTTTGTCTTTCGATGTTTTGGTTCTTGATTCTCTGGCGCAGGTACCACAGGCGCCACAGGCTGGCCGCGGTACCCGGCGACCTGAGTATCAGTGGAGCCCTTTACACTGGGCTGTGCGTTACAACGAGACCGATGAAGTGCGCGAGCTCGCGACAGGCAGAAATCTCGAGGTACGTGATGCGCTTGGTCGTACGCCATTGCATATTGCTGTCATGTTTGGTCTTGATGACATGGTAAAGATTCTACTGGAGCGTGGCGCGGATGTGAATGCCCGCGATCAATGGGGCGTTACACCTCTTTTCCGGCTGGAACTGGTTCGCCGCTATCGCGGTTGGGATCACAGTGACATTGCCGAGATGCTACGCCAAGCTGGCGGTGTGAAAATGGATATGCGCGGTCTTCGCGAGCGCGAAACCAAGTAGATTCCTCGTGTGATGCAAATTTGGATGCTCCGATCACAAGGCTGCTGCTGCTCTAGTCGATGTGAGGCGTGTGCAGCGTAGCATTATTTTTTTCGTCAAGCACGGCTACGATTGGGTGGTGTGCTGCTACTTCCTCTGGCGATAGGTGCCCGAAGGCAAAAATAATCAGCCTGTCACCGGGTTTACCTTTATGAGCTGTAGCCCCGTTTAGGCAAATGATTTTACTTCCGCGCGGTGCTTCAATGGCATACGTTTCGAAGCGCTCCCCGTTCGCAAGATTCGATACGAGGATCTTCTCATATGGGTAGATTTTGACGAGGTCCATCAAGTCCCGATCAATGGTCATACTGCCATTGTATTCCAGTTCGCAGGATGTGACGCGGGCTTGATGTAACTTGGATTTGAGAAGTGTGATTAACATAATAGAGATCCTTTATGGATTATCCGAGTACGGGGCGAATGCGCTCCATGGCGCGTTCCACATTGTTTTTGCTGTTGAAGGCACTGATGCGGATATGACCTTCGCCGCAAAGGCCAAATCCAACGCCGGGGGTGGTTACTACGCCAGCTTCTTTTAGCAAGCGGTCAAAGAATGTCCATGAATCTGTTCCGGTATGGACCCAGATGTAGGGCGAATGCTCTCCGCCCACACATTGTAGGCCGGCTTCCTGAACAACAGATCGGATTAAGCCGGCATTGTCCATGTAAGCATCAATTTGGGCGTTCACTTGTTTTTGGCCAGCAGCGCTGTAGATGGCCTCGGCAGCACGTTGCACGGGATAAGAGACACCATTGAACTTGGTGCAATGGCGGCGGTTCCAAAGTGCATGTAGATCGATTGGTTCGCCGTTGGCTGTGTATACTTTACAGGCTTTGGGGACGACCGTGTAGGCACAACGGGTACCCGTAAATCCGGCTGTTTTAGAAAAACTGCGAAATTCCACGGCAACTTCCTTTGCGCCTTCAATTTCGTAGATAGATCGCGGCAGGTCAGGGTCGCGGATGAAAGCTTCATATGCTGCATCAAACAGAATCAACGCTTTATGTTCCTGCGCATATTCTACCCATTGACGCAAAGTGCTACGGTCTGCAATGGCGCCAGTGGGGTTATTCGGGAAGCACAGATAAATCAAATCTACTTCTTCCTCCGGTAATGCTGGTACATAGTTGTTTTCGGGGGTGCAGGGCAGGTAAACCAGCCCGGTATAGGCGCCATCCTCAAACGTTCCCGTGCGGCCAGCCATGACATTGGTATCGACATAAACTGGATATACGGGGTCAGGAATGGCGATGCGGATGTCCTGTGAGAATAGTTCCTGGAAGTTACCGGAGTCGCACTTGGCACCATCGCTAACAAAGATTTCGTCTGCATCCAGTTTTACGCCGCGTGGGGCGAAGTCGCCATCAACGATGGCTTGGCGTAAAAAATCGTATCCTTGTTCGGGACCATAGCCACGAAATGATGATGCAACCGCCATTTCGTCGATGGCAGTGTGAAATGCATCGATACAGGCCTGTGGGAGAGGAGCGGTGACGTCTCCAATCCCGAGCTTGATGACCTCTTGCTCCGGATGACTCTTCTGGAAGGCCGTAACACGCTTGGCAATATCCGAGAATAAGTAGGATGCCTGAAGCTTTAAAAAGTGTTCATTTGCGAGAATCATATTGGATTGCCCTCTTGTTGCCCCATGATAAGGGTGGTTTTCAATTGTTTGAAGAGACGCATTATCATAGTTTTCTTAGGCCGCGTGTCAAAACAATCTGGAAGTTCTTGTTTGTGTTTCTTGCTTATCATAATGAGAGGGGGATGTATGCTGGCTGCGCAATTGATGGGGATTCGTGAAATTCGTATTGCTGAGGTAGCGGATCCGCAACCACCAAGTAGTGGTGATGTGCTAGTTCAGGTACATTGTGTTGGGATATGCGGGTCGGATGTACATCATTATCTTGAGGGCGGGATTGGCTCGCGTAAGGTTGCGTATCCTTTTATTCCTGGACATGAGGCTTCCGGGACTATTGTGGAAATAGGCAGAGGGGTAGTTGACCTGCGGGTGGGTGACCGGGTAATGATTGAGCCTGCAATGCATTGCGGTCACTGTGACCAATGTCAGAAGGGACGCTATAATACATGTCGGCATATTGCCTTTTTAAGTTCTGCTGGTGAATTGCAAGGGTGCATGTGCGAGAAAATTGTGATTCCTGCGCGTAATGCGCTGAAAGTAGATGATCCGATTTCTGCTGAACGGATTGCCTTGGCAGAGCCTTTGTCTGTTGCGATTCATTCGGTACGCAATGGGATTGCAATCGAACCTGGTATACCAATAGCTGTGTTAGGAGCAGGACCGATCGGGCTTTGCACGTTGGCTGTTTTGCGCGAGGCAGGAGCCGATCAAGTGTATGTAACCGATCCCATTACCGAGCGTCGGGCCATGGCTGATGCGTTGGGAGCCTGCTGGACGGGACGCCCAAGTGACTTGGTGGACCAAGTGCCTCTCGGCATGGCTGCCATTTTCGAATGTTCGGGTAGACCAGATGCTCTAGATCAGGCCGTACACTTGATTGGTCCGGGTGGTAAACTGGTGATTACGGGGATTCCGGAGGAGGACTACGTCAGGTTGGATATCAGCCAGTTACGGCGGAAGGAAATTTCTATTTTCAATGTCCGGCGGCAGAATCAGTGTGCTGATCCTGCCTTGGAAATGATTGCGTCTGGTGTCACATCCATGGAAAAACTTATTACGCATCGGTTTCCATTACAAAAGGCAGCAGCCGCCTTTGATTTGGTTGCGCGATATGGGGATGGTGTGATTAAGGCTATGGTGGAAATATCGGGTTAGGTTCGTGTGATCAAGTTTGTGCCGCGGGGCATAGGGGGAACATTGAACCATGCGGCGATGGATTGCGCTAGATTGTAGAAACCATCGCATACGCCGAGATTCCCGGGTTTTACCTTTTTCCCGTAGACCAGCAAGGGAACATATTCACGTGTATGGTCAGAGCCATTATGCGTGGGGTCGTTGCCGTGATCTGCGGTGATGATCAGGCAATCCTCAGGCTCGAGGTGTGGCAGAAGCTCGGCTAGAAAGGTATCCGTATTTTCTAGCGCTGCCGCATAGCCTGCGGGGTCGCGACGATGACCAAAGCGCATATCGAAGTCAATGAAGTTGATGAAGTAAAGTTCATCTGTGTCGAGAGACGGGCGTTTCGCGAGCTGCATTACAGCTTCCATGGCATCGGAGTTGTTCTCGCCATGGAAGCTTTCCTGAAAGCCGGTTCCGGGAAAGATGTCATCTAGCTTGCCAACGAGTACGACATGTTTTCCATGTTCTATCAGATGGGTAATGATGGTTTTTTCGGGTAGGGGGAGCGAAAAATCACGTCGGTTATTTGTGCGCTGAAAGTCTCCGGGGGTACCTAGAAATGGCCGCGCAATGACACGGCCTACGGCAAGTGCATTACATCTATCACGGATGAAGTCACATGCGGCATAGAGTTCATCTAGCGGCACGATTTTTTCATGTGCAGCAACTTGTAAAACGGAGTCTGCGCTTGTGTAGACAATGAGAGCGCCCGTACGCATGTGTTCTTCGCCTAATTCCTCGATAATGGCCGTTCCGCTAGCAGCTTTGTTGCCGATTACGTTTCGTCCGGTATGCGCTACTATTGCTTGCAGCAAATCGGTGGGAAAAGATGGTGGTCCTGGTGGGAAAAGGGCGAGGCCCTTGGTTAATTCCAATCCGGCCATTTCCCAGTGCCCGGTCGTGGTGTCCTTGCCAACGGAACGTTCGCGCATAGCGCCAAAGGCGGCACGTGGCATATCCACGGGCGGAACGCCTGCAATCGTTTTCCCATCTGTGAGAGCAGGAATGTTTCCGAGACCCAATGATTGCATAAGTGGGAGGTTTAATCCGCCCGTTTTTTGGGCCGTGTGTGCTAACGTGCTTGTGCCCGCATCACCGTATTTGGCAGCATCGGGAGCCGCGCCAATTCCAACGGAATCTAGTACGATCAGATATGTTTTCATGCTGGCGATTCTACATTGGGGTTGGGTCAGAATAAAGGATTACGTGGTCTTGATGGATTCGAGGAACGCCGTGAATGCATCGTCGGAAATGCTGAGTGAATGTCGTTCTTCGGGGAAGCTCATGTTTTCGACGTCCTCTTGAAATTGGCGATAGGCATCTGCCATGAGGCCCCGCAGACGTTCGTATTCGGCTTGCAGATTTGCATAGACTTTGGCATGTCGCGGAATATGCCCTGT